>CACFGR010000008.1 GCA_902565955.1 uncultured Pelagibacteraceae bacterium
CTATTCGTATCTGCAGCTAATCCTCTCATTTCAATCTTCAATGAAAAGTATAGTGAATTAGAATATAAATATATTGATAGAGTTGATAAGTTTGCTTCTATTACAAAAAACGGACTTTGGCTTAAGCAAGAAAACTTAGAGAATAATTTTTCAAGTGTTCTTTATTCAAGTGAAATAAAAAACCAGGGAAAAAACTTAATTAATTTTATGATACTTGAATACGATGTAAATGGCACGTTTCAAGGCAGAATTGATGGTTCGTCCGCAGAATTAAAAGATGGATATTGGGAAATGAAAGATGTACAAATTTCTCCAAAATATGATGTTGCAAAATTTGAGAAAGAGTACAGATATCAAACAAACATAAAATTAAATGATATTTCAGACAGCTTGTCATCACCAACGACGATCTCTATCTGGCGTTTAATTAAGTTTATTAACTTTTTAGAAGATTTAGGATATTCTGCTATTGACTTTAAAATGCATTTTTATGAATTGGTTTTTTTGCCTGTATTTTTATCTACCTTAGTTTTACTAGCTTATGCAATTCTTAAAGAGGCCAAACAAAATGATAAATTTGCCAAATCAGTTACCTACTCATTTATTGTAATATTTATTTTATATTTTATTTCCAATTTGCTCGATGCGCTTGGATCAAGTGCTCAAATACATCCATTAATTGCAAAAGGAGCAATGCCAATAATTACGTTGTTGTTTTATTTTTTAATAAGTCAGTATTTTAGTTTTAAAAGGAAAAAAATTATTTAATGCACATTTTAAAATATTTTAAATTTTTTTTATTAATATATTTTCTGCTGATAATTCTTTTAATAGAAAAAAATAATCTTTTAGCTGAAGAAAAAATTAGAATAATCGCTGATCAAATTTTATTCAATAGCGACAACGATACGGTTGATGCGATCGGCGATGCAGTAGCAATAAGCGAAAACGGATCTAAATTGAAAGCTGACAAAATTTTTTACGACGAAAAAAATAATCAAATTTTAGCTGAAGGTAACGTTATATTTATTGATAATAACTTAAATAATTTCTTTTTAAATTCACTTGAAAGTAATGATGATCTGACAAATATGCATGGAAACCAAGTAAGAGTTCGTCTGAATGATGGCTCAAGAATTACTGGAACTAAAGTAATAAAAAAAAATGAAATAAGTAGTATGGCAAATGCTGAGTATACACCTTGCTTGGAAGAACAGTATTTAATTAAAGGTTGTCCAGGATGGAAACTAAAGTCTAATTATATCTTTCATGATAGAGAGAAAAAAACTATATACTATGATCATGCAAAACTGCATTTATTTAACTTACCTATATTATATTTACCTTTTTTTTCACACCCTGATCCTTCTGTAAATAAAAGGTCAGGCTTACTTATGCCTACAGTTGAAACAGATAATAAACTCGGTGACACTCTATCAATACCTATTTTTTACAATATAAAAGGTAACCAAGATTTAACTTTTACCCCTACTTTACAATCAAATAGTAATAATTTTTATTCTCTAAATTATCGTCACTTAAATAAATTTGGAAATTTTGAAATGGATTCAAGCATAGACGACAATTCTGACAATATGGGAACTAGAAATCACATATTTTTTAATTCAAATATTAAAATAGATGAAGGTGCATTAAATATTTTCGCACAAACAAGCAATAATGATACTTACATGAGAAAAAATAAAATAAATAAATTGACTGTTCTTAATTCAGGAATACATTTTACAAAAACGACAAAAGATAATTTTTTTTCTTTAGAAAGTAATTCTTATAAACATTTGACTATTCAAAATGGTGAACAATGGGAATACGTATATCCTAAAATTATATATAATATTAATGGGATTGAGAGTAATTTCTTTAAAGGCAACATATCTTTAAATAATGAATTTCTACAAAATAAAGACTTAGATGAAAGCTACACTACTCTCATATCATCCCAAATTAATCTTCGTGATAGTTTAACTCATAATAATAGTGGGTTAATATTTGATAACGCTGCAAACTTAAGAGTTGTGTCAGTATCAATAGATAGAAAATCACATAATGATGATAATAACATAAGATTTTATCCACAAATAAGTACAAATATATCTTATCCTCTAATAAAGAGCTCTAAAAATTATACTCAAACACTTTCCCCAATTATAATGCCTATAATTGCGCCGTATAATAATTACACTGGTCCGCAAGTAGTGACTGGTAGTAATTTATTTTCGTCTAACAGGGCTTCATCACTCACTGAATGGGAGAGCGGCCCAAGAATAAACTATGGGATTGATTACTACATAGATAATAAAGATACATCAAGTATAAAGGCAACTCTTGGTCAAAGCTACAGAATAAATAAAAATAGTTCATCCTCAGTGGAAGAACTTTCAGATTATTTTTTTTCTTCAACAATTTCATTTAATAAAAATAACTATATAAATAATTCATTGGTGGTTGACAGAAAAGACATTGATATTAAGACATTTAATATTAACACTTATGCTGAGTTAGATGATTTCAAGTTTGCTATTGATTACGATTATACTTCAGAAAAATATAATATTGCAAAAGAACAGATTGCTATCGGAAGTGAGTATAATTTTAAAGAAAATTTCTTTGTTAAATTTACTGGCACTAAAGATTTAGATACAAATAAAAATATTGGATATCAATATGGTTTACTGTACGAAAATGACTGTTTGGGAATTGATTTTAATTATTATAGGGATTTAACTATTGACAGAGACATAGAAGAAAGTGATGGGTATAGTTTTACAGTAGTTCTTAAACCTTTTGGGTCTACAAGAAGTTATGGAAAAAATAAGGTATTTGGTCCACAAATAAAATAATATATGAAATTTTTTTTTAGTATTATATTAATCTTTTATTTATTGTTTTCAGCAAACACATTTGCCCAAAAGCTCACAGATCACAGAATTGCTGTTGTAGTTAACGATCAAATTATTACTTCTTACGAAATAATTAAGAGAATGAAAATTAGCTCAATTTTGATGGGTGTAAATATAAGTCCTGGAGAAAATAAAGAACTTTTAAGCAAAGTAGTTGAAGAATTAATTAGGGAAAAATTAAAAAATGAAAAAATAGACGAATACAACATTACTTTGGATATTGACGAATATAAGAATTACGAGAGCAATTTTTTCGAAAGAAGAAACTTCTCTAAAGATCAATTTATAAAAATTTTAGAAAAAAATAATTTAGATTATCAAAGCTTTAAACAATATTTAGAAAATGAAATTCTGTGGCAGAAGCTAATAGGTGCTTTGTTCTATAGGCTTACTTCTGCAAGCGTTATAGAAATTGATGATATTCTATCAAAAAATCCAAGCATGTCTGTGGAAAGAGCTGAAAATAATGTTATACAAAGACAATTGGATCTTAAAGGTAATAAACTGTTAAGAGATATGCTTAATGAAGCAACAATTGAATATCGATAAAATTTTAGCGAAGAAATCGTTAGGTCAAAACTTTATTACTGATAAAAATTTCTTAAATAAAATAAGCTCGTATATTCATTCAAATGAAAATACAAATATTATTGAAATTGGTCCAGGTAAAGGTGCTCTAACTAAATTTTTAGTTAAGAAAAAATATAAGTCTCTCATTTTAATTGAAAAGGATAAGATACTAGCCAGTAAACTAGCACAACAATTTATTCACAATAAAAAAATAAAGATAGAGAATCAGGATGCTCTTTATATAAAATACAAAGATATAAATTTATTTGGTGAAAATATCATTGTTGGAAATTTACCATTTAATATCTCAACTCAATTACTATTCAGGTGGCTAGATTCATATGAATGGCCGCCATTTTACAGCAGAATGATTTTGATGTTTCAAAAAGAGGTTGCAGATCGCATCGTTGCGAGACAAAATACTAAAAATTACGGAAGGCTATCTGTTTCTGCACAATCCAGATGTAAAATCAATAAGCTTATGACAGCTCCAGCTGAAATATTTACTCCTCAACCAAAAGTGCAAGGTGTAATATTGGATTTTAAGCCCTTGTTAAAATATAAAAATATTGACTTTTCTAAATTACAAAGAATATTAAAAATTGCATTTAGCCAAAGAAGAAAAAAAATCAAAACAAATTTAAAAGACTATTTAGACAAATTAAATGAACTCGGAATTAATACTGATTTACGACCAGAAAACTTAAGTGTATCTGATTATTGTGATCTAACTTCTATTTCTTGAATTTATTCTTTTTTTAGTAATAATTTTCTGTATTTTTCTTACACAAACATTCAATTCATTATTTTCAATAACATGATCATATTCATTCATATGACTAATTTCTTTTTCGTAAAATGACATTCTATTAGCGATGTCTAATTCATTATCACCTGATATTTTGGCTCTTGATAAAAGTCTTTGATATATGACATTTTTTGAAGGAGGAGTAATAAAAAAAGATAATATATTGCTATAATTTGAATTTTTAAGCTGAACAGCCCCTTGCCAATCAATGTCAAATAGAACATCAAAACCCTCATTTAGTAGACGTAATACATTTTTATGTAAAGAGCCATAATAATTGCCAAACACAAGTGCATATTCAGCATATTCCTGATTAGCAATCTTTGTTTTAAAACTTTCTTCACTGATAAAATTATAATCTTGATTATTAACTTCATTATCTCGAGGTATTCTTGTCGTATCAGAAATAGAAATCCGTAGCTTGTCATCTTTCTTTAATAACTCTTTACAGATCGAAGTTTTGCCTGCTCCTGATGGGGAAGAAATAATTATAATCATTAACTATTGAGTATTAAATCTTTTAAAAACTAGTGATACATTTGTTCCGCCAAATCCAAAAGAGTTTGACAAAATAGTATTTAATTTAATGTCTACACTTGACTCTTTAATAAATTTTATCGATTTTGATGGTATTTCTCTATTAAGGTTTAGATTATATGGCAATTTTTCATTAATTAAACTTAGTATTGAATAGGATGCCTCAACAGCACCTGCTGCACCTAATAAATGTCCTGTTTGAGATTTTGTTGACGATACATAAACTTGATTTTTATTACCATCAAATAATTTATCAATTGCAACAACCTCCACATGATCACCTGATGGCGTAGATGTTCCATGAGCATTAATATATTGTATTTCATTTAAATCAATGCCCGCATCATTAATACTATTTAACATCGCCCTATAAGCACCATCACCAGATGGCTCTGGAAGAGTGTAATGATAAGCATCTGACGACATACCATAGCCGATTAACTCACAATAAATTCTTGCATTTCTATTTATTGCATGCTCCATTTCTTCCAAGATTAGTATCGCAGCCCCCTCCCCCATAACAAAGCCATCTCTGTCTTGATCGAATGGTCTAGACGCTTCAGATGGATTTTCATTATATTTGGTGCTTAATGCCTTGCATGAGGTAAATCCTTCAATTCCTATGGGAGAAATTGTTGCCTCTGA
This sequence comes from uncultured Pelagibacteraceae bacterium, assembly GCA_902565955.1. GTDB lineage: Bacteria > Pseudomonadota > Alphaproteobacteria > Pelagibacterales > AG-422-B15 > CACNXQ01. Next base: position 5,482 of record CACFGR010000008.1, read on the forward strand.
ACCTCCTGTCATCATGATATCGGCTTGACCATGCTGTATTAATCTAAATGATTCTCCAATTGCATGTGCTGAAGAGGCACATGCAGATACAGTAGAATAACTTGGTCCTTTTAAGTTAAATTTTATTGATAAGTATCCTGACGCCATGTTTATTATGCGTCCAGTTATAAAAAATGGACTAATTCTTTTACCATTATTATATTCGACTGATGTATTTTCTATTCCTGGAAGTCCACCCATGCCTGATCCAACTATACATCCAGCTCGGTAAGAACTGGGATCATTAATCTTATGAAGTTTACTGTCTATAAATGCATCTTCACTAGCTGTTAATGCATATTTTATAAAATCATCAATTTTTTTTAATTCTTTTTTTCCAATCCAGTTCTCAGCATTATATGTTCCATCATTTCCGTCACCTAATGGCACCTCACATGCCACTTTGCACTTAAAGTTCGAAGCATCAAATCTTGATATAGTGCCAGCACCAGACTTTCCACTTATTAAATTTTGCCAATTTAGATCCGTACCACAACCCAAAGGTGTCACCAAACCCATGCCTGTGACTACAACTCTTTTCATTTAATTAATGTAAAATACTTAAGACTCTAAATGATTAATTGCATCTCCAACAGTTAGAATAGTCTCTGCTTTTTCGTCGGGAATTTCAACATCAAAAGCCTCTTCAAACGCCATGACTAACTCAACTGTATCTAAACTATCTGCGCCAAGATCATCAATGAACTTTGCGTCATTAGTAATTTTTTCCATATCATCGATACCTAAATGCTCAGCAATAATTTTTTTAACTTTATCGGCAACTTCACTCATAAATACTCCTATTAAAATAATTTACTAGTATTACAACATGCATCACATTGTCAAGCCACCATTAACATGAAGCACTTGACCTGTAATATACGATGATTCTTCAGTCGTGAGAAAAAAAACCGCATTTGCAATTTCGTGAGTTTCACCCATTCTTCCAGTTGGAATTTTTTTTAACATCTTTTCTAATCTGGCATTATCTACAGACTCTAAAATATCGGTATTTACAAAACCTGGGGATACACAATTCGCAGTTATACCTCTTGATGCAACTTCATTTGCGATTGTACGTGTAAACCCCTCTAATGCTGCTTTTGTAGCTACATAATTTGCTTGACCAGGATTCCCAATTTTAGCAGCGGCAGATGTAATATTTACTATTCTGCCCCACCTATTTTTCACCATTCCTTTTAATGCCAATCTTGTGAGTTTAAAGTTTGAGTTTAAATTGATATTAATTACATTATTCCACTCATCATCAGTCATTTTTATTAATAAGTTGTCATTTGTTATTCCAGCGTTATTTATTAATATATCAATTTGATCGCAAGCTTTAGACGTAAATTCAATTAGTTTTTCGATCTCATTATTTTGAGATAAGTCACATTTAAAACATTTAATTGCCGGCTTATATTTGTTTTCTAAAGTACTTAATTTTTCTTCATTCGTACCCGAAGCAAAAACATTATATCCTTCTTCACAATATTTATTTACTAATGCACTACCTATTCCCCCTGTAGCCCCTGTAATTAAAACGTTTTTCATATTAACTAACCTATCTTTTTCAAATCCTCAACTTTACTGATCGAATAGCTTTCTACATGATTAGAGATTCTTTTTATAAGATTCGTCAATACATTGCCTGGTCCTATTTCAATAAATTTTGTAAAGCCATCTGATATCATATTTTCAACAGTCTCCCTCCATCTAACTTTAGATAAAACTTGTTTGACTAATAAATCAGAAATTTCATCATGATTACATGCTACTGAAGTTACATTTGAGTATAATGGTACATTAAAATTTTTAAATTTAACTTTTTTAACTTCAGATCTTAAGATATTTGATGCGTGCTCCATTAATTCACAATGAAACGGAGCGCTAACTGAAAGCTTGATTGCTTTTCTAATCCTTAAATTTTTTTTATTAGATAATATATAATCTATAGAATTCATTTCACCACTTAGCACAACCTGTCCCAAAGCATTATCATTTGAAATATAAATCTTACCATAATCTGACGCTTTCTCTAAGACCTCACTAATTATTTCATGATCACAACCGATTAAAGCAATCATACCTCCTGATCCCAAAGGCATACTTTCCTGCATTGCTTTCGATCTTATTTTTAATAAATGCACTGACTCTTCAAAAGTAATACTCCCATTTGCAACAAGAGCACTATATTCTCCAAGAGAATGGCCGGCAACAGCCTGAAATGAATTAAATTGTAAAATATTTTTAGAAATTAGAGCGTTTAAAATTGCCACACTTGTTGCCATTATTGCTGGTTGTGAATTTTCGGTTTCAGATAAAGAGTCGCCATTTCCTGAAAATATTAAATTTGATATTTTTCTACCTGAAATTTGATCTAATTTAACAAAAGTTTCTCTGACAATTTCAAATTCATCATAAAAATCTTTACCCATTCCAATGTATTGAGAGCCTTGTCCAGGGAAAATTAATGCCGTTTTCATCAAAAAAGAATACTTGCTTAATATGTAATTATAGAATATTTATTCCATTTTTGATATTAAATACAATCTTATATGGCACTTTTTGAACATGTTATAATGCTAAAGCAGGATCTAAGCACCGCTGACATTGAAGGTGAACTAAAAAAACATTCCGAAGTATTATCTGAATTACGAGGTAACATAGTTTACAATGAAAGTTGGGGCCTTCGAAGCCTTGCATATCCTATTAAAGACAACAAAAAAGCTTTTTATGAGTTTATGAATATTGATATACCTCAGGAAAATATTGATGTTTTAAATTCAAAACTAAATCTAAATGAAAATATAATTAGATATTTGTCAATTAAAGTAAAATCGTTTGGTGAGACCCCTACTGTAATGATTAAGGAAAAGGATTAAGAGAATTGGATAAAGATAAAAAAACAACAAAGGACTTTGATTATAAAGACATTTCTTCACTTAGAAAGTTTATTTCAGAAAAAGGGAAAATAACACCTAGAAGAATAACTTATATCTCTATTAAAAAGCAAAAAGACTTATCGAATGCAATCAAAAGAGCAAGATACCTTGCTTTATTGCCCTATACTGGAAGATAAGCATGGAAATAATTTTACTAGAGTCATTAAATAAACTTGGTAAAGCTGGTGATATTGTCAATGTAAAAGACGGCTTTGCTCGAAATTTTCTCATCCCAGCAAAGAAAGCTATAATTGCAAATAAAAAGAATAAATCAGAGCTGAATACAAAAATGTCTCTGATTTCAGAAAATAACAAAAAGAAAATTTTGGAAGCAGAAGCACTTAGGAATAAATTAGAAGGCAAAACTCTGGCAATAGAAATGGAAGCCAACGATGAAGACAGTCTTTATGGTTCAATTACTCAAAAATCTATTACTGAAACCATCAAAAAGTCACTATCAATTGAATTATCACAAGATCAAGTAATCCTATCCCAGATAAAGACTCTCGGAGTGCATCAGATAAAACTACGTTTATATGATGATGTTGATGCTACCATAAATTTAGAAATTAATAAAATTACTTAATTTAAACCCCTGGTATTTCAGTCGCTTAATAAGTTAGAGTAATCTTGTTTGTAATATAGTTGAATATTCACAGATTAAATAACTTGTTAATATCTTTTGAAAAATTTTACTGACAATTTATTTTAATTGTTAATAATTAGATTAATGTCATCCACATATCAATTTCCCTATAGCAAGATATCAAATAAGGAATTGCCTCACAATATCGAAGCTGAACAAGGGCTTCTTGGCGCAATCTTACTGAATAATGAGATTTATTACGATGTTAGCGAAATTATCAATAATATTCATTTTTATGAGCCAATTCATGGCACAATCTTTAATGTCATAAGTAAATTAATTGCGAAAGGGCAAATAGCTACTCCAATTACACTCAAAAGCTATTTTGAAGTTGAAAAGAATTTAGAAGAAATTGGCGGTTCTAACTATCTTGCTAAACTTGCTAATTCAGCAGTTTCGTTAGATTTTGCTAAAAATTATGCACAAATAATTTATGATCTTGCTGTTAGAAGAGGTCTCTACGAGTTGGGTGGTAAGGTGCAGCATGATGCCCTAGAAAGTGAAATGGACATTAATCCATCGGATTTAATTGAAGAAGCAGAGAAAGATTTATACCAAATATCAGAAAAAGGAACATCATCACATGGCGTTCAAACTTTCAAAAGCTCAGTTGAAGAGGCTATAGAATTGGCTACAAAAGCTTTTGAAAAAGATAGCAGTGTTGTAGGCCTTTCTTCAGACTTTATCGACCTGGATGCTAAATTGGGAGGGTTCCACCCTTCTGACCTTATTATAATCGCTGGACGACCATCTATGGGTAAAACTTCCTTAGCAACAAATATTGCTTATAACATTGCCAAAAATGCAATGAAATCTGATGATTTTGACTCAAGCGTGCTTTTTTTTTCATTAGAAATGTCGTCTGAACAATTAGCAACCAGAATTTTATCTGAACAAGCAAAAATTAGCTCTAATGACATAAGAAGAGGTAATTTATCTGAAAACGATTTAGATAATCTTGTATCTGTCTCAAAAAATGTACTTGAAATACCTCTTTTTATTGATGACACACCTGCTTTAAATATTGGCGCACTATCATCAAGAGCAAGAAGGTTAAAAAGGAAAAATGGATTAGGTGTAATAATAATTGATTATCTTCAGTTACTTAGACCAAGCAAATCATCACGAAACGAGTCACGTGTATTAGAAATATCTGAAATTACGCAAGGACTTAAAGCTTTAGCCAAAGAAATGAATATTCCTGTTATTGCCCTATCTCAATTATCAAGACAAGTTGAACAAAGAGAAGACAAGAAACCTCAACTTTCAGATTTGAGAGAGTCAGGTTCTATTGAGCAAGACTCCGATGTAGTTATGTTTATTTTTAGAGAAGAATATTATCTAGAAAAAAATGCACCCTCTCCAGGTACTGCTGAATTCATTGAGTGGCAGCAGAAAATGGATGAAATCCACAGCCAAGCAGATTTATTAATAATGAAGCAAAGACATGGGCCTACAGGAAACATAAAATTAAATTTTGAAGCAAAATATACAAGATTTGGAAATTTTATAAATAAAGAACAATCAAACAATTACGAATAAAATTCTTTATATATATATGCATAATGTCGATAAGAATACAATCTTAAGTATTAATTTAAAAGCTATTGCTAAAAATTATAAAACCATAAAGAAAAAAGTAGGTAATAAAAATATTGTCGCAGCATCAGTAAAAGCTGATGCATACGGTTTAGGAGTTAAAAAAGTTTCTCAAGTACTCATTAAAAATGGATGTAAACACTTTTTTGTTGCTACAACAGATGAAGCTATCGAATTACGTAAAACTAATAAAATAATTTCAATTTTTATTCTTAATGGACTAGTTACAAATGATTTAAGTCTTATCCAAAAATACAAATTGACTCCTGTAATTAACAATTTAAGACAATTAAAAAAAATTGAATTATTTCAAACTCGAAATAAAATCAAATTAGATATTGCACTTCATTTTGATACCGGAATGTCCAGACTTGGTTTAGATAAAAATGAAACTGATACTCTAATTGGAAATAAAGAAATACTAATAAAATATTCAAATGTTGTTCTTGTAATGAGCCATCTTGCTTGTGCAGATAATAAAAAATCAAATAAAAATAAAAAACAATTGAAAAAGTTTATTGATATCAAAGAAAATTTTCCCAATTGTATACACAGTATCGCAAATTCTGGGGGTATTTTACTTGGCAAAGACTATCATTTAAATATGGTTAGACCTGGAATTTCACTCTACGGTGGGGATTCGCAAAAAAGTGAAAAAAATATATATAAAAATGTAATCACTTTAAAATCAAAATTGATACAAATTAGAGAAATTTATAAAAATGATACCGTAGGATATGGAGCTACATTTAAAGCGAAATCAAAAATGAAAATTGGTACATTAGCATTTGGATATGCAGATGGTTTCAATAGACTATTTTCAAATAATTATAGTATTTACTATAAAAATAAAAAGTTGAGCATACTTGGAAGAGTTTCAATGGATTTAATTACAATAAATCTAACTAAAATAAAAGATCTCAAAAATATTGAAAACGAGGAATTTGAAATCATAAGTGATAGATTCTCAATCAACGAGATTTCTAAATTAATTAATACTATTCCCTACGAAATACTAACTAATCTAGGCAAGAGATATCAAAGAAGATATATTTCATAGTTTAATGGAAAAATTATATAATAAAGCCCTGGATGGGTATTCAAACCTTATTTTAGTTGCTTTGATAGCAGTTTTATTTCTATTTACCTATAATATAAAAGAATTTCAGTTAGATGCTTCATCAGATACACTTATTTTAGAGCAAGATAAGGATTTAAAAAAATATAGAGAGATAATAGAAGATTATGGATCAAGTGATTTTTTAATAGTTACTTTTACTGACGAAAATAAAATTTTAGAAGAAGAAAATCTATATCAGATAAAAAACTTTATAGAAAAAATTAATAAACTACAATGGGTTCAAAGTACTCAATCTATATTTGACGTCCCATTATTGGAAGTAAACAGCCAGACTTTAAGTGATTTAGTTAATGAAGTGTTAACAATAGAGTCTACTTCAGTTGACTTAGCAGACGCTGAGAGAGAACTATTAGAAAGTCCAATTTTTAAAAATTTAATTATTAGTGAAGATGCTTCTAGTACGGCAATACTTATTTACTTTAAAAAAAATGTTCAATATGAATTTCTCTTAAAAGAACGTGATAAGATAAATAATCAGCAATCGAATTATGATATTAACTACATAAATGAAATTAATACTAAATACAAAGAAAGTAAGAAACAATTTGACAATGACCGTCACGATCAAATTAATGAACTAAGAGAGATCATTAAGCAGAAAAAAAACAATAGCAATTTAATAATGCATCTAGGCGGTGTATCAATGATCGCAGATGATACTATTTCTTTTGTTAAAAATGATATTATTATTTTTGGAATAGGTGCATTTATTTTTATTTTAATAGTTCTATTTTTAGTATTTAAGAATCCAATATGGATGTTGGCATGTATCACAAACTGTTCGGCCTCACTTATAATTATGATCGGAACAGTATCTATGCTTGGATGGAAAGTCACAGTCATCTCGTCAAATTTTATCATGCTTATGCTAATACTATCATTATCAATGACAGTTCATATTGTTGTGAGGCATAAACAATACATATTTGAATATAAAGACCTCACAAATACTCAAAAAATTGTTCATACAATTAAAAATATGTATAAACCTTGCTTATTTGCAGCTTTAACGTCTATTTTTGCTTTTGCAACTCTCTACACAAGTGGGATCAAACCGGTTATGGATTTTGGTCTTATGATGTGTGTTGGTCTTTCCATAACATACGTTACTAGTTTTATATTTTTACCATTTCTCATAAATTTTTTAAATTTAGATGAAACTTCTAAACCTATAAAATATGAAAAAAATAGTTTATTTCTCTATATTTGTTCTAATTTTCCAAATTCAGTTATTTTTATATTCACGCTTACTTTATGCCTTGGAATATATGGAGCAACTAAGTTAGAGGTTGAAAATAGCTTTGTAGATTATTTCAAAAAAGATACTGAAATTTACAAAGGAATGAAATTGATTGATGACAAGCTGGGGGGTACAACGCCATTAGATATAATAATCGAGTTTAATGTGGATAAAGAAAATTTATTTGAAAAAGATGAAAGTGATGATTTCTTAGACTTTGGTATAGAATATGATCCTGCTGATTATTGGTTTACAAAAGAAAAGATTGATACAATAAAAAGGGTACATGATCATCTAGAAATGTACCCATTTGCTGGAAAAGTTTTATCATTAGCCTCAATCGTAAGAACGGCTGAAAAACTTAATTCAGATAAAGAATTTGATACTCTGGAATTATCTGTTTTGTATAAAAAGTTACCAAAAGATCTAAAGGAACAAATCATTAGTCCTTATGTATTAGTCGACAAAGACCAAGCCAGAATTTCAATGAGAGTAATAGATACGCACTCCGAATTGAAGAGATCAGAGTTTATTAATGATTTAAATAAGTATATTGAAAATAATTTTTCAACTGAAGCAATAAACATCTCATTAGCTGGGATACTTATACTTTACAATAATATGCTTGAAAGTCTCTTCGACTCACAGATTAAATCACTAGCTATTGTTTTATCAGGCATATTTATTATGTTAATTTTGCTATTTAGATCAATCAAGATTGCTGTAGCAACAATTATACCAAACATAATAGCATGTTTTGCGATACTTGGTTTGATGGGCTTTATGAAAATATCTTTAGACCTTATGACTATTACGATTGCGGCTATTACAATTGGAATCGCTGTTGATAATTGCATTCATTATGTTTACAGGTATATTGAGCATTTTAAGGAAACTAAAAACCATAATGAAACTTTGAAGGTATGCAATAATAGTGTTGGCATTGCAATTAGAAACACTTCCTACACTATAATTGCTGGCTTCTCAATTTTGGTTTTTTCAAACTTTTTTCCTACAATTTATTTTGGATTGTTTACTGCTTTAGCGATGTTTATCGCATTATTAGGAAGTCTTACACTTTTACCAGTATTATTAAAAATTATGTATAAATTTTAAGTAATGAACTTAGAAATGTCACAATTTTTAAATACCTACGATGTATCTTTTTTAATTATTATTACTGTATCTATTTTTTTTGGAGTAAAAAATGGGATCATTAAAAGTATCTTTAATTTGGTTAAATGGTTATTAATTTTTTATCTTATAAAAAATTGTTTTTATATTTTAAGGCCAGTTGTAGATTCTTATATTACAAATCAAACAATTTCAGATGTATTAATATTCTTTTTTACTTTAATAACTTCTTATATTCTTATTTCATTTATTAATAGAATTATCATAGGAATTATTCAGCCAAAAAAATCAGGGCTGGTAGATTTAAGCTTTGGTGCAGCTTTAGGAATTTTGAGAGGATATATAATCTTTGTTTTAATTATATTTTTTACGAATAACTATTTGTCTCAAAATATTACCCCTGATTTTTTAAGTAAAGGTTCTTTTCAGGATATAATAAATTATGGTGTAAAAATTTTAGATCAGATGCCAAGAAATCTGGAAAATTTTACCAGTTTGGTTACATAAAATGAAAGATTTAAATTGCTTAGTAACCGGAGCATCGACAGGTATTGGCAAACATATTTCTATTGAATTATCAAAATTTGCGAAGCATATTTACATCACTGCAAGAAATTTGAAAAAATTAGAAAACGTTTATGATAAAATTATCCAAAACAATTGTAATTGCACAATAGTACCTTTAGATCTCTGTGAAAATAGCTCAATTGAAAATTTGTCACTTGAAGTTTTTAAAAAAGATAAATCGTTAGATATATTAATTTCCTCTGCAGGTGGTATCTTTAGTCTTTCCCCTATTGATTCAATAAATCTTACAGAATTTCAAAATATTTTAGATTTAAATTATTTAGCAAACTTTAGACTTATGAAAAATTTTCATCCTCTGTTAAAAAATTCAAAAAATTCTCACTTTGCAACAATATCATCTGTTAATAGCAGTAAAAAAAGCCACTATTGGGGTGTATATCAACCAGTAATGACTGCTTTAAATGAATTAGTTCGCATGTATGCAAATGAAAATATTAATACATCAATTAAAGCAAATGTATTTTGCCCGAGTGCAGTTGATACAAGAGTAAGAGAAAACATTATGCCTGGTGAAAATAAACAAGAAATAAAATCAGCAAAAATAGTTGCTAAAGAAATCGTACAAGTAATTTTAAATACAAAAAAAAACGGTGAAATAATTGAACTCTAGTTTGTATATGGGTTTTTGGACCTTATAAATTCATATTTAATAGGAATTCCATCAAGTTTAAAATATTTGCGAAACTCATTATCAAAATATCTTTGAAATATCGAGGGTATTTTATTTTTTGTATTAATAAATACCTTAAAGTTTGGCAATTTATTTTTTAACTGAACAATATATTTAGGCTTAACTGATATTTTACCTATTTTTGGGTAAGACGACTTTTTATCAAGATCCTTTAAAAATTTATTTAATTTTGTTTTTTGTATTTGAACAGATAATAAATTATCTTTCTTAATAATATTATTTAATACATTCGATATTTTTCTATTATATTTTGCAGATATGAAGTCTATATTTATCATTTTATACTTACTATAACTATTTGTTAAAAATTTTTTTATATTTCTTTTAAATTCCTTTTTATTTTCAATAGTATCAAACTTATTAAATATAAAAAAAAGCATCTTATTTCTATTTATTGATAAATCTGCTAATCTAAAGTCTTGTTTTGTTAAATTCTCTTTTGAATCTATCAAAAGAATAATCACGTCTACTTTGTCCATTAGTTTTAATACTTCGGCGTTCCTGGATTTTTCATTTTCTTCTATCACCTTATTGCGTCGTCGAAGTCCTGGTGTATCTACTATTGTGAAATTATGTTCTTTATATTTAAATTTCTCTTCGTAAAGTATTTTAGTAAGTCCGTATTCATCTCCTACAGGTGAAATATTTTTTCCTAATAATAAATTAAATAATGTTGATTTTCCTGAATTTGGTTTCCCAATGATACTGAGATAAATGTTATTCAATCTTAAAGACATTGGAGTCCTCGTCAGCCAAATAAATGAAGTTATTTAAAATTAATGGTGGAACCATAACTCCTTTTACTCCAATTGTTTCTGATGTAAACAACTCTCCAGATATAGGTGAGACCACCTTAATCTCTCCAAAATATGAAATATTGTATAGTAAATTATTAATTAAATATGGGCCTAACCATAAATTCATATTCTGAACTTTTTGACCTTTTTTATATTTATTTAAATCAGTAATCCAATAAACCTCTCCCTTATCAATACTTAAGCAAATTAATTTTCCTTCATCATTGATAACGTAAATTTGATCTCCAGAAATGATTGGAGTTCTGTAGCCAGACAAGTCTATAGCCCATAGTCGTTTTCCATTGAGTACATTATTGGAAATAAGTTTTCCATTTGAACTGAGTGAATAAATTATATTTTTTGAAATAACTGGGCTCGCAGAAATATCTTTTATATCAAAATTACTAACCATCGATATTTTTGATAAATTTTCAGACCATAACGGTCTGCCGGTATCATAAATAAAAGAAACTAACTCTCCATTACTAAATGGCACTATCACAGTATTTTCAAAAGCAACTGGAGATGCTGTATATAAATTTTTCTTTACTTCTGCAATAGTTTGAAATGTCCACTCAATATCACCAGAATTAAAATCAAGTGAAAAAACCCTATTATCAGACGAAATAAAGTAAATATAACCTCTATATATAAGTGGAGGAGATAAAATTGGAAAATCAATATTTGTTTCCCATACTTCGTCGCCATTATCAGCGTTTATTAATTTAATTTGCCCGTATGCATCGACAAAGACAATTTTGCTATCAAAGTATGCTAGACCACCCCTTACAAGTTCGTATTTTTTTATTCCTTCTTTTTTGATATCAACTTTAAATTTTGTATCATTAGATATTGTATCAACACATATTAAATAACCATTATTTAAAACATGACACAGTGTGTTATCAAAATAAATAGGTTGGACAATATTAGTTGCCCCCTTTTTGCCATTTATTATTTTGGACTTCTTTTCAAATGAAGAGCTTGTCGCTAAGTTATTTAAGTTATTTGCTGGATTTTGAAAATGTTGCGTCCAAAAAATTAATTCTTTTAGTGGATCAATAAATATATTTCCCTTATCAAGTGTAAGCGTCTCTGAGATTTTAGAATCATAGGATAAAACTGAGTATTCATTTTCATTTAACTCAATTTTATCGTTTTTTGAGCATCCAAAGATAAAAATAAATGTAAAAAGTAGAATATTGGCTTTCTTGCACATTTTATTTTATAGCGCTTATAAATTTTTTAGCTCTAATTGATATTTCATTTGGCGTCTCTATATCATTAATTAACGCTGAGAATCTCTCTCTCGCCAAATTTAAATCACCTGAAAAATATGCATTTAAAGCAAATAATTCTCCGAATAAATACTTAAATTGACTTTCGTTAATTTTAATATTTTTAGCGTACTCATTTATCTCATTAGAACTAATTTTACTTATTTGTGATAGTAAAAATAGATATAAAGAAAATTCTTTTACAAGAGGGTCAATTTCTTTATCTCTTATCAAGTTTAATAACTCTGATCTCCCTTCATCTAAATTTCCTTTTTCAGCCAATAAGATAGCAATTTTAACTCTAGATAAATTATTAATAAATGTATCTCCATAGTTTTCGATATCATTTAGATTGTTTATAGATTCTTTGAAGTCATTTTCATTAATGGCTTTTATGTACTTTTCAACAACGGCTTCGCTGTTAGATTTAGCTATAGATTTACTTATCTGCAGTCCAACTACTATCGTAACTAGAACTATAATTAAAAATATTACATATAAACCATATTTTTTCCATAAGTTAAGTATTCTCTCTTTTCTCAAGTCTTCATCTACTTGTCTTAAAATATTACTCATTGTTTAATTTTTTTTATATTCGCTGATTCAAACTTCATACTGTATGTATGATCTTCATTTGGAAATAACCTGTTCTTAACTTCGTAGGCATAATCTTTGGATGTTTTATTGATAATTTTCTCAAGATCTACATATTTTTTTACAAATCTAGGTGCAACATTTGTCAATCCTAACATGTCTTCGGTAACCAAAATTTGTCCATCGCATTTTGGTGACGCGCCAATTCCTATAGTTGGCACACTTAATATTTCGGTTATTTCAGCCGCTAAAGGCTCGGTCATGCCTTCTAGAACAACAGCAAAAACACCTGCGTCTTCTACTGCCTTCGCATCATCAATATATTTTTGCCATTCTGACTTTACTTTTCCTTTTACTTTATAGCCTCCATCAACGAGAACACTTTGGGGCTGTAATCCAATATGTCCCATCACAGGTATTGAACTTCGGGTAAGATATTTTATTGTTTTTGCCACCTTTTTCCCGCCCTCTAGTTTTACTCCATTACAGTATGTTTCTTTCATTATGCGTGCAGCATTCATAAATGCCTTGTCAGATGATTCCTCATAAGTTCCAAAAGGCATATCAACAATAATACAGGACTTGTTTGTTCCACCAACAACAGATTTTGAATGCTCAATCATTTGTTCAATACTGACTTGAAGTGTATTTTCGTAATCATAAAGAACCATTCCTAGTGAATCTCCGACAAGAATAAGATCAACATTACCATCTATTGCCCTGGCAATTGGTGCTGTGTAAGCAGTGAGACATACAATTGGAGCTCTATTTTTCTGACTTTTAATATCGTTTGCAGATTTTCTTCGCATGAAGACGGTTTATACTGGATAAATAGTAAAAATTCCAGGAAAAGCTACAGTCTAATTTATTCTCTCAAATCACTATCAATTAATACCGCTATTAAAAGTGCAGGCTCAGAGCCATTATTAATCCAGGCGTGATTTGTACCTCTTTGAACAACAACATCAAATGGATTAATTTTAACTTCTTCCTCATCTAAAACTAAGGTTACATCACCTTTGAGAAGAATAATGTAGTCAATAGTTTTTGTTTTATGCATTGCTGGATGTTTTTTTACATCAACTCGGTGATGAGCTGCTCCAATACGGCTGAATGCATCCTCAGCCATCTTGTTTAATGTTTTAAGCGAGACACCAGTTGGAGTTGGCATTATTTGAAAATATCTAAATTTTGAACCTCCTTGTGGCGGGGATAAAATTATATCACTATCAGCTCTGTCTTTACTGCTTTTTGTATCGATAGTATTTCCGTCCTCATTCCATATCTCGAATAAGCCTCCAATTTCTTCTCCTATAGATCGTGCTGGAGGACCATCAATTTTAATTACAGATTTGCCATTGTCATTATGGCCTGTAACAATTCTTCTCACTTAATAATCTCCTTTATTTTAATCCCTTCTTACGTTTGGAATAATTTCTTCTTGGTAACCTTCTTTAAAAGTTGCTCGATCGCCATAAATTTCAGTTTCAAACCATTCAACAAATTCTTTTGATTTAATCCCCCTCCAATATTTCCAAGTTGACTGTGCAATAGGAGCTTTCATGGTGCCCAATTTCAACATATGCATTCTCATTTTTAAATGAGTTTCATCAACAAAACCTTTTTCAACTTTTTCATATGTATCAAAAATATCCACTAGTAATGCATTTACATATACTGCTACTCTCCATTTATCTGCGTTATCTAGTTCGCCTGCGGCCCAATCTTTCGAGAGAAAGTTGCTAAATTCTTTATCTTTCGATGTATTAAAATACCTCTCATACATTCTGTGTGTTAAAGAGTGTCCAAACTGCGCTTTTGTGATTTCATTTTGCTGATGTATTTGTATTCCTAAATAAATAACAGAAACAACTACACCAAATGCTGCAACCATTTGTACTATAATTATTATTGTTTCTGCGCTCATAAATACAGACTATACATTATTATACTTTTGTAGCAAAAACTTTGCTTAGATCGATTTATAAAAATTGATTAAATAATTAACTTTTAGTGGTAGCAAACGCTTCCAAAGCTTTTTGTCTAGAGGAACCAATCTCGACAATTGGCATTGGATAATCTTTACCAAGTTTAACATTTGCCGAGTCTAAGACATCTTTAGGTGCCTCCCAAGGATTAAATAAATACTTATTTGGCATATCCTTAAGTTCAGGAATATATTTTTTTGTATATCTGCCATCTGGATCAAATTTCTGACCCTGCATAACTGGATTGAAGATTCTAAAATACGGAGCTGCATCCGCTCCTGAGCCTGCAATCCATTGCCATCCTGCACTATTATTAGCAAGGTCAGCATCAACTAAACAATCCCAGAACCACCTTTCACCGTGGTGCCAATGCAACAATAAGTTTTTGACTAAAAATGAACCTACGACCATTCTCAAACGATTATGCATATATCCAGTCTGCCACAGTTCCCTCATGCCAGCGTCTACAATTGGATATCCGGTAAGACCTTTTTGCCATTTCTTTAATGCATCTCTATTTTTGTCCCAAGGGAATTTATCAAACTTCTTTTGAAGATTTTCTTTTGGTAAAGTTGGGAAGTGATACAAAAGATTGAAAGAAAACTCCCTCCATCCAAGTTCACTTAAAAAATGATCCAAATCTCTTTTAATTTCTTTTTTTCCTTCTTGGGTTTTTGATCGATACCAAACTTGGTTTGGTGACACCTCTCCAAAATGTAAATGAGGTGAAAGTTGCGAAACATTTTTTCCAGATGGAAAATTCCTACCATCTTTATAGTTAGCAAGGCCTTCTTTTATAAAGACATCAATTTTATTATGGGCGCCTTTCTCTCCTGGAGTCCATAATTTTTCCATCGCAACATGCCAATTGTGTTCTGGCATTAGTTCCAGATCATCTATACTAATACTGTTCATCTTATCAAAAAGTAAGTTGTCTAACTTAGGTTTTTGTATTGGTGTTCTTGGCATTTCAGAATTCAAACAACCTTTTCTGTAGTAAGGAGTAAATACCTTATATGGAGTACCATCATTTTTGACTACATTCCAAGGTTCCCAAAGAAGAGATCCATTATATGTGTTCACGCTTATTTCTTTGTCATCAAAAAAACTTTTGATTTTTTTGTCTCTTTTTATTCGCCACGGTTCATAACATCTATTCCAAAATATCTCTTTAACGTTATAAGTTTCAGTAAGTTTAATTAAGATGTTCTTTGGATCACCTCTGTATAAACTCAAATTATTATCTAAAGATTGTTTTAGAGCAATTAATGAATGGTGAAGCCACCATTTACTAGCAGAACCATTTATATGTTCTTTTGAATTTTGATCATCAAATATAAAAATTGGCAACGTTGCCCCATTTTTAATCGAATTATACAATCCAGGATTGTCTGAAAGTCGTAAATCTTGTCTGAACCAGAAAATATTAATATCTTTTTTGGGCATAAATTAAAATATAGTCTAAATAATTAGACTTTCCATACCAACCGAATTTATTGAATCTTATATTCAAAATTTTGAGTTGTTGGATTATGCCCCAATAACTTTGCTCCATTTCTAATGTGATAGTGAGTTGCCATAGGAGTTAGAGGTGAAAGTGTAACTATTCGCTTATATCCCATTTCCTCACCATATTTTAATGCCTCTTCCATAATTTTGCGCCCTGCTCCTTTTTTACGAGACCATACAGTATATGCAATAATTGTATCTGCGTTTTGCTCATATACTGCCAAGCGACTCATTAAATCTAATTCTTTTACAGAATGGGGAACGTCCTTAGTAAATGCTAAGCACATTATTCCTTCAATTTGATTGTTATACTCAAGACCGTAAATTTTTCTATTATGGGAAGTTCTCCAATTTATATCAAGCTCAGGTCTTACAGGATCTTCGGAAACATCAATTGATGACAATTCGATGAATTTAGATTTCTTTATCCAACTAAAATCAACAAATCTAAACTTTAAAATTGATTTTAAATAATTTAGAATTTTTTGGTAAAGAATTATCATTGTTTAAAAATTGAAGATATTAAAACCAAGCTGACTATAAATAATATTAGATAAATATATTAATATTGCAGTTAGTAAAACTTTAAAGAAATATAATGTCATCAATTAATGAGGTGTAATCTATAACCAGCACCAAATAATCCAACAAATCTACTAAAAATACCGACTATTCTTTTTAATAAACTGTCTACAATTTTAGCATTATTTAAACTTCTACGAAAGCTTATGAAGTGATTAGATTTATCAGGGGGTATCAATTTTAATGTTCGTTCAATAATATCAAATCTTCTATAAATCAGTAAGATTGCTAAATATGCCGAAAGCTTATCAATATTAATTTTATTATAATTTAAACATTCTGGAGTTTTTAAAAATAATCCGTCTCCAAAAACAGCTTGTCCATAACTACTATGCGCATCTCTCTCCCATCTTGCAACATTTAAAAAATCAATAAACTCAATGTCAAATTTCGACAAATAATTGCATATATCACCAAATAGCGGTTGATTAGTATATAACTCGTGGAATTCAACTTCTATTTCGATACCAAGTATGTCATCGAGTAGTTTTTTTGAGCCTTCAAGTGCTTCTAATTCAGCGCCTTGAATATCTAATTTAATGAAATCAATATTTTTAAAATTTAAGCTATCAAGAGTTACAACTGGTAGATTGATTTTATTTAAAATATCAAATCTTTCTGATTTTGGAAAATTATTTAGTATCTTACGATTTGGTCTAAATACTGATGAAACTTCAGGAGTTCTGCATAAGTTTAAAATTTTATTACCCTCAAAATTACCCAATGCCTGTGAATATATTTTATAAGTATTGAAATTTTTTTCATTATTTTTGATTATTTCTCTTGATCTTTTATCAGGTTCAAATCCATGGTAATTTAATTTTTTTGTAAATTGTTTCCACCTTGGCTCTATTTCTCCTGCAGCACCAACATCTATAATCCCCACAATACCATTGTTAGGCAAAGAATTTAAAGCCTTCATTGAAAAAACATAAAAAAAATCCCTTATAGATTTTTTAATTGTTAATAATATTTTTTTTATCATTCTTAAATAAATTCAAATAATTTCAAATAGTTCATTAAAATCTTATTTTTTTGTTTCATTAACTCCTATCATTTTAGTGTCTGCCATGAAAGGTAAATTATTATCTTGATTTGGTAATAGGGGTAAATTTTTGTCATGCCACAATGGCTCCCAACAATAATTTTTTTCAAGCAACCTCTCAACTTCCAATCTTGCATATAAGGGCATTGAGTTAAAATGTCCCCTCAATTCTTTTATACACCATACTCTATATCTAGAATATCTTGCTCTTTTAAATTTAATACCTCCAACTTCAATATCAAAAAAATTTTTTTTAGCTCTTACTGCCGCCACATTTGCAGACAAATACGGGAGGTAAACTTTTCCAATTTCTGTTAATAAAGGCTCTACGTCTTCAGGTATACCTGGTAATAATTTTATTGGTTTTTCTGAGAGTTTAGTGCTCCATAATCTTGAGACCCAATTCATTAAAGATGGATACTTATCTTTAATAATTTTTAGTGGAACTGGATCTAATGTAAAATGACGAAAAAATGGTCCTGATAGACCTATATCAGCCAGTGTAGGGTTATCACCAAATATAAAATTTCTATTTTGAAAAATTAATTCTAAATTCTTAAGTAAACTTAAAAAATTGTTCTCTATAGCCTGAATATTTTTTTTGTTTATTCCATCTCCTGTCGTATAACCTGATCTCTGTCTATATTTTAAAAATGTTCTTTTCATCCACATCGGTATCCATAGATTATCAAACAATTCATTTGCAAGATGCTTAGATGCAAAGCTGGCCCCTTCATGATAATGCCAGCGATAGTGCATTGCGGTTCTCCACCACCATTCATCAGCCCAGTCTTCTAATAAATAACAAATAAACGCCTGGACTGGATCCTTAGGAATAATTTGATTTTCCTTGATTTCATTTTCAAACCATTGGATCATCTTTGTTGTGTCGGTCATCCAACGACCATCTTCTAAAACAACTGCGGGCATTTGCATGACACCAACTTTTTTTTCCATTTTACTTTGAAATGATGGAAATTGCATGCTTTTCAATTCATATGGAATTTCACGAACTCTAAAATAATTTTCCATTTTACCTGTAAAATAAGAGATATTAGATCCGTATAATGTTAAAGGCATTTATATAAAATATTTAAAAATAATTTTTTCCCAAGCAATGATATATTTATACCGTTTAATTATGATTTTTCTTTGTAATTATAGTATGAATCTCAATGTTATCACCTGCTCGTTTTTTAAAGTAATTAAAAAAAATTATTGGATCAATAATTGGTGATTCTGGAGTATGAACTCCATTTTTACTTATTTCACCGTCAATAAACATTTGGACACCCACAGCTAAAGGCCATGCAGTTGCTTCACCCATAGAAAAATTATTGATATCACCATCAATTGTAACACCGATTGATGTAAATTTATTTTCTTTTAAACCTTCTGCGTAACCGTAAATGCTAGGAAGATTTTCTTTTTTATAATCTACCCTATCTGAGTCATTTAGACTTTCAAGCCATGTCAAAATTCTTGCAGCAAAATTTTTAGTAATAATTTTTATATTTATTAAAAATCTTATAGTTTTTAGGATCGTTATAAAACTACTCTCAGCGCCATGCATTAAATTATAAGACTCCTCAATATCTTGGTAGTTATTTGGAAATGTTACGGCCTCAGGGTGTCCAAAAATATATGCACTTCTTTTTCCAATATCAGGATAATCAACCTCAATTTCTTCAAGAGGTTTTACCATTTCAAAATTTCCATTTTTAAAAATTTTAACCTCTCCAATCATTTGCTCTATACCATGCACCATTGCAGCGCTGACTCCAGATTGAGATGACTCACTTTCTGGTTTTGCAGCAGACATATCCCAGCCTGTATAAACTTTTCTAACTTCATCAAGTTCAGATATTGCTATATTAGCAAGTATATTTGTTAATCCTGGACTTGCTCCAAGACCTATAATAGCTGTGATATTTGCCTTTTTTGCATCTTCATTCATTTGAAGCATTTTTTCAGTTGGTTCCCAATCGTCGCAAATATCAAAATAGTGTGTATTAGTTTGAATTGCAGCTTTGAGTATGGGTTCTGCAAATAAAAAGAACGGTCCGGTCGTATTGACTACTATATCAACTTTTGACATTTCCGATTTTAGGGTTTCAAAGTCCTTAATATCCAATTTTAGACCCTCAACTCTATAATCAAAATGTGAAGCAAACTGTTTTGCTGATATAGAGTTAACGTCGGCTACATAAATCTTTTCAATCTGCTTTATATTGTGCAAGTATTGAACTGCATATCTTCCCATGCCGCCACTTCCACCTAATGCTAAGACCTTCATAAATTACTCCCACTCAATAGTTCCAGGTGGTTTTGAAGTAGTATCGTATACCACTCTATTTATGCCCTTGACCTCATTTATTATTCTTGTTGATACTTTGCTCAAAAATTCACCTTTAAAAGGATAAAAATCAGCAGTCATTCCATCAACAGAAGAAACAGCTCTTAATCCACAAACTTGTTCATACGATCTATGATCACCCATAACACCAACAGTTTTAATTGGCATCAAAACCGCAAATGCTTGCCAAATTTTATCGTATAAATCTGCTTTTTTAATTTCTTCGATATATATGTTATCAGCCTCTTGTAAAATTTTTACTCTATCTGCAGTTACCTCACCAAGTATTCTTATTCCCAATCCGGGGCCAGGAAATGGATGTCTGTTAATGAATTTTTTTGGAAGCCTCATCTCCAGACCTAATTTTCTAACTTCATCCTTAAAAAGTTCTCTTAATGGCTCAACAAGTTTAAGTTTCATTCTTTTTGGTAAACCGCCGACATTATGATGAGACTTGATGACTGATGTCGGCCCGCCGTGAAAGCTCTGACTTTCGATTACATCGGGATAAATCGTTCCTTGAGCTAAATATTTTGCACGTTTTATTTTATTTGCCTCTTGATTAAATATTTTAATAAAAAGATTTCCTATAATTTTTCTCTTTTTTTCTGGATCTGTAGCGCCCTTGAGGGCTTTAATAAATGTCTTTCTTGCGTCTTTTACTATTAAGCGAGATTTAAAATGCTTTTTAAACATTTTTACTACCTCTTTTGTTTCATTTAGTCTCATTAGTCCGGTATTAACATAAATGCATGTTAATTGCTTATTTATGGCTTTTGAAATTATAGCTGCTGTAACAGTACTATCTACTCCTCCTGACAATCCACAAATTACCTGATCCTTATGAACTGAATTTTTAATCTCAGTAATCTGATTTCTTAAATGATTTTTCATACTCCAGTTTCTTTTTACTTTACAAATTTTGAATATAAAATTTTCGATTATCTTATGACCATTAGGTGTATGGACAACTTCAGGATGAAATTGTAAACCGTAATAAGATTGTTTTTTATTTTCAACTGCTGCAAACTTAGTATTTGAACTTGATGCAATACTTTTAAAATCTCTTGGTAAACTAATAACCTTATCACCATGGCTCATCCAGACATAATTCGAGTTCATTCCTTTTCTAAATCCTGAGAATAAAACACTTTTTTTTGACGGCTTTATAAGAGTTTTACCAAATTCTCTTTTTTTTGAAATTTTAACTTTCCCACCAAGCTGGTAACATAATAATTGCATGCCATAACAAATTCCCAATATTGGAATATTTAGCTTGAATATTCTTTTATCAATTTTTGGAGTATTTGACTTATGAACACTTGCTGGACCCCCAGAGAAAACTATTCCTGAACAACCTCTTTTAAGTATTTGCTTATAAAGTGATTTGCTTGACACAATTTCACAATAGACTTCAGCTTCTCTTACTCTTCTTGCTATTAACTGCGTTACTTGAGATCCAAAATCAACAATGAATATCATTCTGTCTATTCCGCCAAATCTTTTAATTTGACAATTTCTTCACATGAAGGATCACACAATATTTCAAGATTAGATATTTGCTCAGCGTATTGTTCAATTAACCCTAATTTGTAAGATACTTTCCCTATTAAATAATTAAGCTCAAGATTATGTGGAATAAGCGTAAAGGCAATTTCATAATATTTAAGTGCATTGTCCTGATCTTCTAAGCCTTCATATGATTTACCTAACAAAATATATGACTCTGATGATTTGGGATTAAAAACAATATCTTTTTCCAAATACTTTATTGCCTTTTCATAATTTTCTTCATTGAAACCATTCAGCGCTGATACATAAAAACTATTTGAGGCAAATATACTTGTTGGCAAAATACAAATGATTGTAACCAATAGTATTTTCATTAATAGTTTATATGTTTGTTGGATAATTTGGTGACTCTCTTGTGATATCGACATCATGTACATGGCTTTCTTTAAGTCCTGCTCCAGTAATTTCTACAAACTTAACATTCTTTTTAAATTCTACTATATCTTTTGATCCAGTGTATCCCATAGATGCTTTTAGGCCTCCAACAAGCTGGTATATGATCGGCGATATAGGTCCTTTATAAGGAACTCTGCCTTCAATCCCCTCAGGAACATGTTTATTGCTCTCAGTTATTTCTTCTTGAAAATACCTATCTGCAGATCCCCTGGCCATAGCGCCAAGCGATCCCATTCCTCTATATGATTTATAACTTCTTCCCTTGAATAAATATACCTCACCTGGTGACTCGTCGGTTCCAGCAAAGAGTGAACCGATCATAACTCCGCTTGCTCCTGCGCCTAAGGCTTTGGCTATATCGCCAGAATATTTAATTCCACCATCCGCAATTATCGGCACTCCTTTTTTTGCCGCAGTTTCAGCGCAATCTAAAATTGCAGTAAATTGGGGTACACCAATTCCAGCTACCACTCTTGTGGTACATATTGATCCTGGGCCTATTCCAACTTTCACACAATCAGCTCCTTGATCAATAAGTTCTTCAGTGGCTTCGTTTGTAGCTACATTTCCGACAATCACATCTGTTGAGAATTTTGATTTTATTTCTTTTAAAGTGCTAATAACTTTTTCTGAATGACCGTGTGCAGTGTCTATTACAAGAACATCTACACCAGCTTCAACTAGTTGTTCCGCTCTATGAATTGCTTCTTCACCAACTCCAATTGCAGCTCCAACAATTAACCTACCTTTTTGATCTTTCGAGGAATTTGGATGAAGCTGACTTTTTTCTATATCTTTAACAGTAATTAAACCAATACATTTTTCCTTATCATCGACAACTAATAGTTTTTCAATTCTATGCTTATGTAGCAATTTTTGCGCATCATCTGTTGAAATTCCATCTTTGACAGTTACTAAATTTTTACTAGTCATTAATTCACTTATTTTTTGAGACATATTGGTTGCAAAACGTACGTCCCTATTTGTTAGAATACCTAATAATTTGTCATCTACGTCAACGACAGGTATGCCTGAAATCTCATTGACTTTCATTAATTCTAGAGCGTCAGCTAACGTTGCCGATGGTAGTATCGTTAGTGGATCAATTACCATTCCGGTTTCAAATTTTTTTACTTTTGAAACATTCTGTGACTGTTCGTCTATGGACATATTTTTATGCAATATTCCCATTCCACCAGACTGCGCGATTGCAATAGCTAACTTGTATTCAGTTACTGTATCCATTGCGGAAGATATAAGAGGAACACCCAATGAAATATTAGAAGTAATTTTTGTAAAAGTGCTTACATCTGAAGGAAGCACAGAAGATCGTGCGGGTTTAATAAGAACGTCGTCAAATGAGAGAGATTTTTTAATACTGGAGTGCTCCATCTCTGAGAAATAAATTATTTATTAATTTATGTCAATCAATAGGTGACTTTTTTTCAAGACAAACCAGGTATATCTCACTCGATTCTTTGCGGCTTGACTTAGGCTTGAAGGAAGTGACTTTTTTAAAATGTTTTTTACAAGTTAGTATAACTTCTGAAATATCACCTGATCTAAAATATTTTGAAACCATGTTTCCACCTGGTTTCAATTCTTTTAGGGCGAAATCAACAACATTCTCTAATAATTCAAGCGAAAGCAAAAAATCTGATGATCTATTACCAGATAAATTTGGTGATATATCAGACACTATAAGATCGAATTTGTCATATTTAGCTAATATTTTTGAGCATTCATCAGACAAGAAATCGACTTTATATACATCCACATTCCTGATGGGGTTCATATCCAATAGGTCTAAAGCCACTATCTTTTTAAGATTTTTACCATGAAATTTTAGTACCTCACTCCAACTGCCAGGAGCAGATCCAATGTCTAAAGCTTTTTCTAAGCCATCAAGAAGTCTATATTTTTCAATAATTTCAATTAATTTATAGGCCGCTCGAGATCTAAAATTATCTTTAGAGGACTTGATTACATACTCATCTTCTAAATGCCTTTTGAGCCATTTTTTACTCTTATCTGAAAAGGACTTATTCTTGATTTTCATAAAATTGTTATTTTTCAATCATTTATAGCTGAAAAAAACCTATTTGATAACTTAAAGATTTAAACTATATCAAATTGATATAGGTATTGATTATATATATCATTCTGATATATATACGCTCTTTTTTAAAGGATATAGATGAAATACATAATACACATTGTACTGGTTTTCTTATTGTTAAATGTTTCCGTTAAGGCCTTAAGTCTTAAGGAAGCAGTCAATGACTCACTATCCAATAATTTATCACTCAAAATTGAAGCTATAAATGTTGATATGGCTGAAGAAGATTATCTTCAATCAACAACAGACTACTTTCCAACGATAACTCTAAGTGGCAGTATGTCTGAAAATGATTACTCCGACATTAAGAGTCAGTCTGGAAGTGCGACAAATGGTTACGAGTTATCCCCTAGCAGTAAATCTATTGTTCTTTCACAAAATGTATTTAGTGGTTTTAGTCGATTTTATAGTTCACTCTCCACAAAAGAACAATTACATATTCAAAATCTTACCCAATCTAAAGTCACACAAGACATAATTTTAGAAACAATAGACGCCTACTACAATGTATTGCTTGCGCAAAAGATAGTTCAATCAAATAAGGATAACTTTAATTCGGTGAGCGAGAGGTTTAATGCAACAAGCAAGGAGTTTGAGGTTGGATTAGCTTCTAAGACTGATGTTGCACAATCAGATGCCTTTCTTAATAATTCAAAAATTAATCTTCTCGATGCAAAAATAAATTTAAAAAATACAATGAATTCCTTTTATAATTTAATTGGAACTAAACCAAACAATTTAACGTTTTCTGAAATTCGTTCAGAGATCCCTGATACATATGAAAAGTATAGAGAATTAGTTATTTCAAATAACTTTACAATAAGGATAGTAAACTCCACGCTTGATGTTTACAACGCAAATATTGGATTAGCTAGATCAGTCCTGTTCCCACAAATTAATGTTACGGCCTCAAAAATAGAACTTGAAGAGTATTCTACAACTATAGATGAACTCACAAATGAAGAATTGCAAGCAACAGTCACATGGCCAATTTTTAAATCAGGAAAATCTCTGTCTAATATAAGAAAAGCAAAAAAACAAAAAAACAGTCAAATAATTCTTATACAAAAAACCACAAACGAAACGCTTTCACTGGCAGAGAACATTTGGGAAAACTATCTTATTACTGATGAAACAGTTGAAGCGGCTAAATTGAATTTTTTAGCTAATAAAACTGCATATGAAGGTACTGTTATAGAAGAAGAAGTCGGAGAAAGAAGCGTACTTGATGTACTAACAGCGAGACAAAGTCTGCTTAATTCAGAAATCAAGTACTTCCAAGAGCAAAAAGACCGTGAAATCACAAAAGCTCAAGTTATGTATATGTCAGGTATTCTAAATTTGTCATCACTGGGAATAAATTAATATGCAAAAAGAAACACTTTGTTTAGGACTTTTATCGCTTGGGCCAAGATCTGGTTATGAAATTAAACAAATGTTTGAGGGTCCATTATCAGATTTTTACAGTTTAAGCTTTGGAACTATCTATCCAACTTTAAATAACTTACAAGCTGATAAATATGTATCGTGTAAACAACATTCTCAAAGTAAAAAACCTGATAAAAAAGTTTACACAATAACTAAAAAGGGAATGGAATTAATGAAAGATAATTTACTAAGTGATGCATCTTCTTATATTCGTTCAGGAAATTTTGGAGACCAAATTAAGTCTGAATTTTTTTTACTCTTATTATTTTCTAAATATTTACCTAAAGAAACAATGAATACTGTTTTAAATGAGCGAGTTTTGTATTTGAGACAAAAACTTGAACAATTTAAATACGATGGCCCTGTTCCAGGAAATTTAGATGCAATTAGGAATGAGAAATCAGTTTCGTTTATTAGAGGTTTGGCATCTGCATTAATTGAAACAGGATTAAACTATATGGAAAAAAATAGAGGAAAGTTAAATTAAAATGTTCAAAAAAATACCAATAAATTATATTTCTGCTTTTGTTATTTTTATCGTCGTCATTCTTTGGATTTTCTCCGGTCTAATTGGAGGTGATGAGGCCGAAAGTAATGTTTCTGAAGTAGTTACAAGCGAGGAAATAATATCTGTAAGGGCACAAGAATTTTCTTCACAGAAAAAAACATATTTTTTAACTATTCGAGGAAGGACTGAAGCAGATAAAATTGTAATGTTAAAGCCTAAGACTACTTCTACAATTATAGAGACAATTAATAAGGGGTCGTTCGTTAAAAAAGATGAAGTCATCTGCAAACTTGATGATGAAAATAGAACAGCTGCATTGAATGAGGCTGAAGCTTCTAAAAACAAAGCACAGCTTCAGTATGATGCAATTAAAACACTCGCTGATGAAGGTTACAGATCAGAAAATGCTGTAGCCACAGCAGATGCCGCACTAAAGGCTTCTATTGCTAGAGTAGAAATGGCAATGAATGAACTTGATAATATTTTAATTAGAGCTCCATTTGATGGTTTTATTGAAGATGTCTATCTAGAAATTGGAGACTTAATTACTCCAGCTTCCCCGTGTGCAAAAATAATGAGACTAGACCCAATGGTAATTACTGGTGAGGTGACAGAAAAAAATGTTGATCAAATAAAACTTGGTCAGAAAGTCGATATCAATCTTATTGACACAACATCTCTTCAAGGATCAATAAGCTATATAAGTAAAAGTGCCAATCCAAGTACTCGAACTTATAAAATTGAGGCAACAGTTAGTAATAAGGATGGTAGTATTCGAGAAGGACTATCAGCTGATATGTTGGTTCCATTAAGAGAGGTTTTAGCTCACCTTATTCCATCTTATCTTATCTCACTTAATGATGAAGGCGAATTGGGAGTGAAAGTATTAATTGATACAAAAGTAAAGTTCTCAAATATTCAAATTGTAGAGGATACAGTGGATGGTCTTTGGGTAACAGGATTGCCTGAAAAAGCCACTGTGATAACCGTTGGTCAAGAGTATGTGATTAATGGTCAGATAGTAAATGCTGAAATTGTTAATTAAATTTAATGATAGAATTCTTAGTAGATAGGAAACGGACAGCTATAGCCCTGCTTATAGTGCTTATATTCGCAGGAATATTTGGCAGAGTTAACATTCCAATTGAAAACGAACCTGAGATTGTTGTGCCGGTGGTTTATGTAGGAGTTGGGCTAACTGGAATATCACCTCAAGACTCAGAGAGGCTTCTTTTGAAACCAATCGAGGAAGAAATAAGAGCTATTGAAGGAATTGATAAGCTTCAAGGTTTTGCATTTGAGAACTACGCAGCAGCTGTAATTCAATTTGAGGCAGCTGAAACAATGAAAAAATCACTGGATAAAGTAAGAGATGCTATTAATGATGCTAAGGTAAAATTTCCTGATGATGCCAAAGAACCTGTTGTAAGTGAAGTATCATTTGAAGATCAACCTACTGTAATAGTGTCAATTGATTCGCCAACTGCATCTGAAAGATATTTACTTAACCTTGCTCAAGAAATAAAAAAAGAAATTGAACTTATTCCTTCTATTTTTGAGGCTGAGCTATTAGGTGCAAGGGAAGAGCAATTAGAAGCTACACTTAATAGATCACAGATGGAGAACTATAATATTTCTTTTGCTGAAATTATTACCTCAGTATCTAATAACAACCAAGTTGTAACTGCTGGTGAAATACAAACTGGACAAGGTCAATTTGCTGTAAATGTACCTGGCTTATTTGAAACAGCAAGAGATGTATATGAGTTACCCATTCGATCAACTAATAACAGTACAGTAAATTTGGCTGACATCTCAACTATCAAAAGAAATTTTAAAGACCGAGAAAGTTACACTAAAGTGAATGGAGAACCAGGAATTTCCCTTTTAATAAAAAAAGGTAGAGGGCGAAATGTCATTGATACTATTAATGAAGTTGATGAAGTTGTTCAAAGCTTTAAATCTAAAGTACCTAGCGATGTAAACTTTACTTACGTAATGGATTCCAGAGAAATTATGGAAGATAACGTAAATTCATTACAAGGTAATATTCTACTCGCTACAATATTTGTAATTATTGTAACTATGCTTGCCTTAGGAATTAGATCTTCTTTAATTGTTGGTTCTGGAATTCCGGTATCAATACTAATTGCTTTATTTGTTTTGTATGTTCTTGGTTATGATTATAA
>CACFGR010000009.1 GCA_902565955.1 uncultured Pelagibacteraceae bacterium
GGGACCAAAATACAATAGTAAACATCCACTCGACCAGTAAGGGTATTGTTGCGATGATTGTTGCTAAATTGATTGATGAAGACAAACTAGATTTAGAGAAAAATGTTGCTGATTACTGGCCTGAATTTGCGAATGGCGGAAAAGAAAGTATAAAAGTCAAAACATTACTCTCGCATCAAGCAGGGATGTATGGGTGGAGACAGCCCATAGATGAAACCGATTTTTACAAATGGGACTATGTGGTTGATCTGTTGGCAAATCAAGAACCATATCATAAAGCTGATGAAAAAATATGTTATCATCCAAAAACGATCGGTTTTTTAGTTGGTGAATTAATAAAACGAGTGACCAATAAATCAGTCGGTAAGAACTTGGAGGAGTTACTGAATAGTCCTCTTGAAACTAAATGTTTTATAGGTACGCCTTCAGCATATCATAACAATATTGCTGAATTAATTAGTTCTGAAAGCCTAAGAAAAGCTTTCAGTGATCCGACAAATGTAGATGAGTATCTAATTACTGCGTTTCTTAATCCCGCAAACAGAACAAAAACAGCAAATACAGCTGAATGGCGACTTGCAGAAATTCCAGCTATGAACTGTCACTCTAATTCAAAGTCACTTGCAAAAATTTATGATTTTTTCTTATCACATTTTTCAAATAAATTTATTTCATCAAATACATTTGAATCTCTTACTACAGTTGCTGTAAGTGGAGACGATCATGTAATGAAGTCGCCTATGCAGTGGTCACATGCAGGTTATAGTGTGGGTGGTGGAAAATTATTTGGTAAAAGCAGTAAAGCATTTGGTCATACTGGATGGGGTGGTTCTATGGCATTTGGGGATCCTGAAAATGGAATTAGCTGCGCTTACACAATGAATTTATTAACTGGTTCCATGCTCGGTGATCAAAGAGCACTTAAATTAGTTGAAACAATATATGATGCCCTATGAAACTAAGTTTTAGATCAAAATTGTTTTACGGAGGTGGTGATTTTGCCATTAATATAATGTGGCAACTGACTGTTTTCTACTTACTATTTTTTTATACAGATATTTTTGGATTATCACCTGCAAACGCTGGGTTAGTTTTCTTTTTAGCAAAAATCTGGGACGCATTTACTGACCCGATTATGGGTTACATTGCAGATAATACATCGACCAGATGGGGAAAATTCAGACCTTATATCTTGTTTGGATCAGTACCTGCGCTAATCATGATTATTCTATGTTTTACCTCACCTGATTTGTCACAAACAGGTAAATTTTACTGGGCACTTTTTACATACATCACATTCACCACTTTATATACAATCATTGCTATTCCCGTTGGATCACTCATTCCAGCGATGACTCAAGACAGAGATGAAAGAACATCACTCGCATCATTTAGATATTTAGGAGCCAGCTCTGGATCAATTGCTGTTGCGGTTCTAACATTGCCTTTAGTTGGCCTTTTTAGCTCACCACAATTCGGATTTCCAATTGTAGTAGGTTGTTTGGCAGTGCTTGGAGCTATTTTTGCATTTCTTTGTTTTTTGAATACTAAAGAAGTTTATTCAAAGCCATACGAAGAAACCATTGGTATTAAAAAAGTCACTAAAATGGTATTTAAAAATTATCCATTACATTTCGTAATATTGGCACTTTTAACAACTTGGGTTGCAAATAATATAAAGCAACTAACAGTTGTCTATTTTGTAAAATATAATCTTCAATTGGAGGCTTACTTTAGTCCAATTTTACTTGGTGTGATTTTACAAATTATGTTTGGTGCATATTTAGTTAACTTAATAAAACATAAGTTTGAAAAAAAGACATTATTCATGATTGGAACATTCCTTTACGTAATCACAGATTTAATAATCTATTATATTACTGGTTATGAAAACTTTTGGTTATTAGCTTTTATTGCAACCTTTGGCTTCATTGGTTTTGGTATGGCGGGTGTCATGGCCTGGTCAATGATAGCTGATACAATCGAGTACGGGGAATGGAAATCTGGATTTCGTGCTGAAGGAGTCTTAAACGCGGCTCACGTATTTGTTTTTAAACTAAGTGTTGGTTTTAGCGCATGGCTTGCTGGAGTAATTCTTGAAAGCACAAATTATGTGGCAAATGCAATAGATCAAAGCCCAGAAACATTGAATGGTCTATTTATTATGGGATATATTTTTCCAGCTGTTGCTGGAACTATAGCAATAATAGTTACGTACTTTAATAAGTACGATAGTAACTTTTATGAAAGAATATTTTCTGAATTAAAACAAAGACAAAGTTAAGTTATGAACACGGTCTCGATTGGTGAGGGCTTTGGCAGAGTTAACCTCATTGGAGAGCATTTAGACTATAATGGTGGACATGTTTTACCGTTACAAATCAAGAACTCAATTATCTGTGAGATCGTTGAAAATAAAAATAGTGAGTCTATTTCGATAGTTTCAGATAAATATAAGGACTCTTTAATTGTTAAGAAACTCGAAAAAAGAAATAATTGGGCAGATTTCGTTATTGGATCGTGTCTTTATTTTGAGAAGAAGTTTTCAGTTAAGATTAACAATATCTCAATTTATATCAAAAGCAGCCTTCCATTGGGAGTCGGTCTCTCTTCCTCTGCTGCAATTACTATTGGTACTTTAAGAGCGCTGAGTGGCTATTTTCAAAAAAATTTATCAGATAAAGATTTAATTAATTTGGCATTTGAGGTTGAAAATGATTTTGTTGGTGTTGGCGGTGGAGTAATGGATCAATTTGTATCGGTCTTAGGAAATCATTATGAAGCTCTTTTTCTTGATACTTTTAATAAAAATTATGAATTGATACCGATTTTTCAAGATTATCAATTTCTAATAATTGATA
Organism: uncultured Pelagibacteraceae bacterium; assembly: GCA_902565955.1. Taxonomy (GTDB): domain Bacteria; phylum Pseudomonadota; class Alphaproteobacteria; order Pelagibacterales; family AG-422-B15; genus CACNXQ01. Next base: position 2,862 of record CACFGR010000009.1, read on the forward strand.
GCAAAACACAAAGGATTTTATCAGATAGTGAGTTTAACAAGAAAAAAGAATTATGTCTCAATGCTGCAAAAAAAATGAAAATTCAAAACCTCTGTGCAAAAACAAAAATTGATGAAAATGATATTCAATTACTTTCAGATGAAGAGCTTAAAGTTAGTAAACATGTAATTGAGGAAAATTTGAGAGTTGTAAAAGCAGCTCAATTTTTAAAAGATAATAAAGCTGAAGAATTTGGAAAATTAATGACAGAAAGTCATATTTCTTTATCACAACACTATAGAGTTTCAACTGATAATTTGAATAAGTTGGTTGATCTATCTAATTCCTTTGGCGCTTTAGGATCTAAACTTACTGGAGCTGGTTTTGGTGGGGCAATCGTAACTTTAGTAAAAAAAGAGCTGGTTGAAGAACTTAAAAAGTATATTCTTGATGGGTATCCAAATGCTAAATTTATATAATTATGAAACTTAATTTACCAAAAGACTTTATATGGGGTACAGCGACTGCTGCTCATCAAGTAGAAGGAAATAATACAAACTCAGATTTTTGGCTACTTGAAAATACAAAAAATACTACATTTGCTGAACCGTCAGGAATTGCTTGTGATCAATTAAATAGATATGAGGAAGATATAAAGCTTATGTCATCTCACGCAATACAGTCCTATAGATTATCTATTGAATGGGCTCGTATCGAAGAATCTGAGGGAGAATTTTCAAAAAAGGCGATTGATCATTACAAAAAAGTTTTAGATTGTTGTCATGAAAATAATCTTCAAACGTGCGTCACATTCCAACACTTCACTTCCCCACTTTGGTTTACAGCTAAAGGAGGTTGGGAAAAAAAGGAAAACGCAGATTTATATGTTAAATATGCTGAATTTGTAACAAAAGAGCTGGGTGACCGTATAGATACGGTTTGTACAATAAATGAGGCAAATCTAACTGCATGTTTTGCACATACATTTCCTAGCTACCCTGAACAAGGGATGAAAACTATCATGCCATTTGTTGAAGATGCAGCTAAATCATGCGGGTCAACTCTAGATAATTTTGGCCCATTTCTATTTGGCCATCCCTATAAAATACGTGACTGCATGATGGCGGCGCATGTAAAAGCTTTTCCAGTTATCAAAGGTCTACTTACAAAAAATCAGCCTGTTGGTATTACACTTTCAATTATGGATTACCAAGCGGCAGAAGGAGGCGAACAATCACGCGACATTGCTCATGCTGAAACAGTGGATGTGTGTTTGGATCAAACTAAAGATGACGATTTCATAGGTATTCAAACGTATACACGTCACACCTATGGTCCTGAGGGCATCATGAAGCCTAACGTCAATGATGAAAATATGCTTGTTATGGGATATGAATATTATCCTGAGTCATTAGAAAATGTATTGAGGTATGTTGCTCCAAAAATAAATTGCCCGATGATTGTAACTGAAAATGGGATTGGAACAGATGATGATGATCAAAGAATAAAATATATCACTACAGCATTAAAAGGACTTCAAAGCTGTTTAGATGACGGTTTAGATATTCGAGGTTATTACTATTGGTCATTTCTTGACAACTTTGAATGGATATATGGCTACAAGCCGCGTTTTGGTTTAATCGAGGTGAATAGAGATACTTTAGAGAGAAAAAGTAAAGAAAGTCTTAAATTTTACGAGCAAGTTATAAGAAACTCTCAAGCCTAAATTTCGTTACTTTCTGCTTGAGTAAGAAAACATCCATTAATCAGCCATTCACCATCTTCTTGTTGCTGCATTGAGTAAATTGCAGTTACGAATTCACCATCAGGATCAACTAAATATACTTCTAGGGAAGGTACTCCATCTCTAAGTGATATCTTGCCAAAGTTCACACTTTTGGGACGATAAACAGCCTGGTACTGACCTACAACCATTTCACCAAACACTTTTGGACTTGGAAATATTTTCTTGATAATCGGTGATGCGAAAGAATAGGCTTTCTCAAAATCATCATCTTGAAATGCTTGCAGCTGCTGACTTACTACAGAAATAATCTCTTGTTCATCCTCATCAGTAAGTGGAAATGCAGATGTGCTTATTAAAAGGACAACTAAAAATGAAAGTACTAATCCTTTGACAATCTTAATCGTCAACATCGGTAAATATTTTAAGCTTTCTTGCTTTTAATATAAGAACAGCTATGGCAATCAATAAAATAGCTCCACCCTCGTAAAGCAACATACTTGGATCCATAGTTTTGCCCTGTAAGATTATTAAACGTGCAACAGCAGTAATAGCAATAAACAGCGGTATACTTATTCTAATTCTATTTAGTGTCCAATATTCTCTAATCATTTGTATAACTTCGAGATAAATAAATAACAAAAGTAAGTCTGCAAGTTCAACGAGATTTTTTTCATACATTGCATATATTTCATAGCCAATAGCTATAACTGTAGCAAAAATAATTATTACCAGAGCTATTTTTTCAATGTATTTAATTGTATCTATCATAACATCTCAAAAAGACCTGCTGCTCCCATTCCGCCACCAACGCACATTGTTACAACACCATATTTGGCGTTTCGTCTCTTACCTTCTATTAAAATATGTCCAGTCATTCTAGAGCCAGTCATACCGTATGGGTGTCCAATAGAAATTGATCCTCCGTTTACATTTAATTTCTCATTATCAATTCCTAGCTTGTCTCTACAGTATAAAACTTGAACTGCAAATGCTTCGTTAAGTTCCCATATATCGATATCATCAACCTTTAAGCCATGTTGCTCTAAGAGTTTTGGGACAGCAAATACTGGTCCTATACCCATCTCATCGGGCTCACAAGCTGCAACAGAAAGTCCTCTAAAAATTCCCATAGGCTCAATATTTCTTTTTTCTGCTTCTTTAAGATCCATCAATAAGCATGATGATGCCCCATCTGACAGCTGACTAGCATTACCCGCAGTAATATATTTATCAGGTCCCATAACTGGCATTAAACCAGCAAGGCTCTCAAGTGTAGTTTGTGGTCGATTACACTCATCTTTATCAACTGTTACTTCTTGTTCTGTAACTTCCTTTGTTTCTTTATTCATTACATCCATTTTTGTCGTTAAAGGAACAATCTCGTCTTTAAATTTTCCTGCCGTTTGAGCTGCAGCTGTTCGCTGTTGACTCTGTAGAGAATATTCATCTTGGTATTCTCTGCTTACTTTGTATCGATCTGCTACAACATCTGCAGTATTAATCATAGGCATCCATAATGCAGGACAAATTTTTTGAAGTTCAGGCTCAATAAGGTGTTTCATGTTCATGTTTTGCTGTGTCATGGAGATTGACTCTACTCCCCCACCTATGGCTACTTTAATTCCATCAACAATAATTCTTTGAGCAGCTACCGCTATTGATTGTAAACCTGATGAGCAAAAACGATTTATAGTAGTGCCGGGAACAGTTACAGGGCATCCTCCTGCAATTGCAACATTTCTTCCAATATTATGACCCGTTGCTCCCTCTGGTTGTCCGCATCCAAAAATTACATCTTCTACTTCACCAGCTTCAACTCCTGCTCTTTCAATAGCATGTTTAACAGTATGGCCACCCATTGTAATGCCATGAGTTTTATTAAATCCACCTCTCATAGCTTTTGCTAATCCAGTTCTTGCAGTTGAAATTATTGCAGCTTCTCTCATACTATATTGCCTTTATAAATATTTAGAAAACCGTAAGATAGACTTTTTATATAAAAAAAAAAGTTTAATTTTATTTAAAAAATACATCAAAAATACCCTCAATTTTGGCAAATATTTTTCTTTATTCTGCTTGACCATATCCGAATTGAAGTCTAGAAAGTCGCATTCTTTGAATTAGGGAGATTCTCTATGGTCATGTTAAAGACAGATGTATCAGCACCAAGCTGGGTACCAGAAGGATACAAAAAACTTGGATGGCATGCTGGCTTTGATGTCTTAATTGGACCAATGTATTTTAAACGAGAAGAGAATAACCAATATAAATTCATTACTAAAATTTTGGATAAGCATCTCAACGCTCATGGTATTGCGCATGGTGGCTATTCTATGTCGTTAGCAGATATTTTCTTAGGATCTATGGTATTTGCTGCATGTGGAAAAAAACCTTGCAGTACTATTTCACTGAATTGTAACTTTGTAAGTCCAGGTCTTCAGGATGATATTGTTGAATGTGATGCTAAGGTTACAAGAACTACGAAATCACTTGTCTTTATTGAGGGTAATTTGATCTCACAAGATAAAATTATTTTATCTGCCTCAGGTATTTGGAAAATATTAAATCAATAATAATTCATAAATCGGTCAAGGCTGATATAAGTTTTCATATCATTAATTTTATTTGTTTTAAGCAGTCTTTTCACTTCTTGAACTGAATAAATTTTTGTCTCCAGTAACTCATCTTCGTCAAAATTTGTTTCACTCTTCTTATAGCAATGAGTTAGATAGCAGTGCACTAAGCAAGTGTTATATGCTGGGGTTGAAAAGTATTTGCCTATCATTTTCCAATTTTTTCCATGATAACCAGTTTCTTCGATTAATTCTCTTTTAGCGCAACTTAATGGCCTTTCTCCTGGGTCAATAGTACCTGCTGGGACTTCAAGCATAATTTGATCTGATCCGTATCGATATTGTTTGAGCAAAACTATAAATTTCTTATCAATGATTGGAACAATACAAGTTATGCCATTATGTACAATAAGATCCCTAATAGTTTTGTTTCCATTTACCCATTTAACTTCATCAAAATGTAAATCAAAAACATTTGCTTTAATTTTTTTTTTGGTTTTAATAAATTTTGCTTTTCGTAGAGTCATTTTTGAAAATCTCTCATATTAATAAATTCGACTTTTGAATGATGCTGTTCAATCAGATTTATCAGGTCATTTGGAGCTATCGACACTGTTGACGTATTGATTAAAGGATGAAAATTCACAATTTCATACTCCATAAACTCTTGATCGAAGAAAAATTTAACTTTTTTTTCTTTATCGTTCAATAATCCAAATGGAGATACTGATCCAGGTTTGATACCTAAAATATTCATTAAATAATCCTCATTTGCAAATGATAATTTTTTAGATTTTAGAGGCACTGATGCTTTTTTTAAATCAGCAATAATATCCTCAATAAAACTTACCAAAAAAAAATTATTTTTTTTATCTTTCAAAAAAAGATTCTTTGAATGTGCACCATCAATTGAACCTCGAAGATTTTTAGAGTCCTCGACTGTAAACAGTGGTTTATGTTCAGTAATTTTATAACAAATAGAATTTGACTCTAACAAATTTATTAATGAATTTTTATCAAACATTAAGCAAGAGAACTTAATTTTTCTTTATACTTTGAGTCGGGCATTTGATTAATAAGAATTCTAAGTTGTTTCTTTGTAATCCATCCATTTTGATATGAGTCCATTTCGATAGATCCAAATAGCTTTTTCTCTTTTTTTTGATATTTGTTAACATAGTTTGAGGCTTCAAGCATTTCATCAGCATCACCAGTGTCGAACCACTTAACATCTTTTTTTAATGTAAAAACTTTTAAAAGCTTCTTTCTTAGATAAGATTGATGAACATCAACTATTTCTAATTCTTTTCTTTTGGAGGGCTTTAAATTCTTAACAATTGATGTGGAGTCCTTATCATAAAAATAAAGACCAGGTATTGTAAGATTACTCTTTGGTTTTTTTGGTTTCTCAATAATTGATTTTATATTTTTTTCTCTATCGTATTCAATAACTGCTGATTTGTGTGGATATTTTGTTTTTACAGCCAAAACAGCGGCTCCATCCTTGACTGACTGAACTTTTTTTAATGTTGATGTGAAGCTCTTACCAACAAATAAATTATCAGCTAAGGCTAAAACAAATGGTTTTTTATTAATAAATTTTTTGGCAATATTAACTGCATCAGGAATTCCAACTTGTTTTTTTTGAAATGTGTAAGTGAATTTCATGCCAAGCTGTTTTCCCGTACCAAATAGTTTTCTAAATTTTGGTATATCTTTCTTTTGAGATATAAATAGCACCTCGCGTACGCCAGCCTTGATCAAACTTGATAACGCGTAGTAAAGCAAAGGTTTATCATATAAAGGCAGAAGAGGCTTAACTGTTACCTTGGTTGCAGGTGAAAGTCGGGTACCCTTGCCAGCGGCGAGAATAATGCCTTTTTTAAATCTCATTTAAATTTAGTTTATTAAAAATACTATTTACTTGATTTATGTTTCAAGAAATTTTTGTCCCTTAAATTCCTATACTCAGGCTTTTTCTTTTGCATTTTTGACATCATTGTAGTCATTACATCTTCTTTATGAAGCGTAGCTGCATTCCAAAGCGCTACATTGTCTAATCCTTCTTTAACAGAGTGATCTCTAGAATAATTGAGAACTTCTTTTGTAACCCACATCGCAAGTGGTGTTTTTGAAGCTAATTTTTCAGCCATTTCAAAAGCACTATCAATCATTTCTTCATGGCTTTGATGTAAAGAGCTCACTAGACCAACCTCTTTGGCTCTTTCAGCAGATACCTTTTCTCCCATCATAGTCCATTCACGTGCAATACCAGCAGGAATAATTTTTGGTAATCTTTGGATCGTTCCTATATCTGCTGCTAAACCTACATTTATTTCCTCAATTAAAAAAAATGCATCCTTTGTACACAATCTTATGTCAGCGGCAGTGATTAAATCGATACCTCCACCAATACAGCCTCCTTGAACAGCAGCAACAACCGGAAATCTCGCATCTTCCAAACATGAAGCAGCACGTTGCAGAAACTTTAACTGTTGAATAAAATATCCCCTACTTCTGCCAAGCTCCTGGTTTGTTTCGTGTTCGACAACATCATCTTTAAACATGCTTAAATCTATTCCCGCAGAAAAGTGTGGTCCTGTAGATGATACAATTAAAGCCCTAATCTCACCACTATCATCCAAATTTTCAACTTCTTTTGGAAAAAGTCTCCAGAAATCCTCGTTCATAGAATTTCTTTTTTCAGGCCTATTGAACCTGATATGAGCAATTGAATTATTTATTTCAACATCAAAGGGTTTTGGCATGCTTTTTTCCTCGCTTTAGATAAATGATCTATATAAAGTATATATACATTTAAAAATTAGAGAAATACATAAAAAATGGCTATTAATTACGACGAAATAATGTCCATGACTTCAGAAAATATTGACGTTTCCTATACAGATAAAGACTCAATTCTCTATAGTCTAGGCGTCGGCCTTGGAAATGATCCCATGAATGTTGATGAATTAAAGTTTGTCTATGAAAACTCACAAATTGCATTGCCATCAATGGCTACTAATTTTCAATATCATTCACCATTATTGCTGAAGACAAATATTAATTTCATTATGGTTGTTCATGGTGAACAAAGATTATCGGTCACCAATCCTTTACCTGTCTCAGGAGATTTTGTAACCAACGCTAAAGTTGTAGGTTGTTATGATAAAGGTCCTGGTAAGGGTGCAGTTATTGAGGTTGAAACAACTGTAAATCTTAAAAAAGATAATACGGAAATCTGTAAACTTGTTAGTACAACATTTGCAAGGGGTGATGGAGGCTTTGGTGGACCTGAGACTCCTAAAAAAGAATTAGTAAGACCTGAAGGTAAACCAGACTATGTGCATGAAATAAATACCAAGCCTGATCAAGCATTAATTTTCAGACTTTCAGGCGATTACAACCCATTGCATTCTGATCCAAATTTTGCAAAGTCAGCCGGTTTTGAAAGGCCAATTCTGCATGGTATGTGTACATACGGAATTGCTTGCAGATCAATTATTGAAAGTGTGTGCGATAAAGATGTAAAAAGACTTAAAAGATTTGATTGTCGTTTTTCATCACCTGTATATCCTGGAGAAACAATAGTTACAGAAATGTGGAAAGATGGTAATAACGTTTATTATCAGTCAAAAGTAAAAGAACGTGATAAAATAGTAATTAAAAATGGAGTGAGTGAAATAATATGATACCAAAAGTTGGAATTTCTGAGGGAAAAGAACCTCTTTTTTATAATGAGTCTCATCATGCTTGGAGAGAAGAAGTAAGAAAATTTGTTTCAAAGGAAATTGCGCCTTTTGTTGAAGAGTGGGAAGAAGCTGGTGAGTTTCCAAGAGAGCTCTATAAAAAAGCAGCTGATGTAGGTCTAATGGGAATGGGCTATGATGAAAAGTATGGCGGTACTACAGAAGGTATTGATATTTTTCACGGCATCGTAACAGCTGAGGAATTCGCCCATGGATGTGGCGGTGTTTCAGCGAGTCTTTTATCACACAATATTGCAATACCATTAATACAATCTTTGGGTACAGATGAGCAAAAAGAGAAATTTATTCCTCCAGTAGTGAGAGGGGAAAAGATAGCAGCCCTTGCAATGACAGAACCTTCAGGTGGATCAGATGTTGCAAGTTTGAAAACAAAAGCAGTTAGAAAAGGTGATCATTTCATTGTTAATGGATCAAAAATGTTCATTACAAGTGGAATGCGCGCTGACACATATGTGGTTGGTGTAAGAACTGGTGGCGAAGGGGCTACAGGAATATCAGTTCTGGTCATTGAAAAGGATACACCTGGCTTCACTCAAACACCTCTCAAAAAAATGGGATGGCTAAGCTCTGATACAGCTGTACTTTATTTTGATGATTGTAAAGTGCCTGTAGAAAATTTGATTGGTGGAGAAAACAGCGGCTGGATCGGCGTAATGAGTAACTTCAGTCAAGAAAGGCTTGGAATGGCAGCTGGTATGAATGCATACTCTCAAATTTGTATTGATGAAGCAGTAGCTTGGGCAAAAGAGCGAAAAACATTTGGTAAGCCATTGATTGATAATCAAGTGATAAAACATAAACTCGTTGATATGAACAGAGCAGTAAAAACTTCAAGGGCTTGGACTGAATTATTATCTTGGAGAGTGATGAATGGTGAAAGTCCTATTGCAGACTTGGCAATGTTGAAAGTGCATGCAAGTAAAGCAATGGAACTATGTGCAAGAGAAGCAATGCAAATATTAGGTGGAGCAGGATATCTTAGAGCTAATAGCGGACCTGGAAAAGTTGAAAGAATTTACAGAGAAGTAAGGGTTAATGCTATTGGCGGTGGATCAGAAGAAATAATGTATGATTTAGCTGCAAGACAACTGGGATATAGGTCTTAATTAAAACTCTGCAACTTCCATATCCATCATTGATGATTTGCCGGCCTGCACCTTCTTTGAATACATAGTTAACTCTGGCATAATCTTTTCAACAAAATAAGTTCCAGTTTTTATTTTATTTTTATGAATTGGCTCATTTTTACCAACGGAGAACTTTGCCATGCGTGCCCACATATAAGTCATCGATGATAGAGCCACCAAATTTAGGTAGTCGGTGGCAGAAGCAAGAGCATTTTCAGGATCCTGCATGCCATTTTGCATTAACCACATTGTTGAAGCAGTAACTTCATTGAGAGCATTTTCGAGGGGTTTCATAAATGATGATATTTCTTCATTATCTTTATTTTCAGATAGAAATTTTTGAACTTCTTTTTGGAAATTCTGTAACAATCTACCCTGATGCATCGTCAACTTTCTTCCAACTAAGTCTAATGCTTGTATACCGTTAGTTCCTTCGTATATCATTGTAATTCTTACATCCCTCATGTATTGCTCAAGAGGATATTCTTTCGTAAAACCACTACCACCTAAGACCTGCAGAGATTCTGAGCAATTTAGAAACCCTCTATCAGTGCAGTAGGCTTTGATAATTGGTGTCATCAGTGCAGCGAAATCATCAGCCTCCTGTCTTACTCTTTCATCAGGATGATCTTCAGCAAGATCAATTTTCATAGCTGTGTAAATGCATAACGCACGCATTGCTTCAGTTGTTGCTTTCACATTCATTAACATTCTTCTTACATCAGGATGAACAATTATATTGTCAGCTTTACTATCTTTATCTTGCTTATCCTTAACAACGGACCTCATTTGTTTTCTTTCTTTTGCAAATTCTAATGCATTCTGATATGAGATCTCTGACATCGCTATACCTTGAAGTCCAACTTTTAAACGGGCATCATTCATCATTAGGAACATTGCTTCCATTCCTTTATTTTTTTCTCCAACAAGCCAACCTTTTGCATTTTCAAGGTTCATTACACAAGTTGGTGATGAATTAATTCCAAGTTTATGTTCTAAACCACCACAGTAAATTGTATTACGGGAATTATCATCTAGTCGCTTTGGTACAAGAAATAAACTTATCCCTTTAATACCCTCAGGTGCGTCTGGTGTTCTTGCGAGAACAAGATGAATAATGTTTTCTGTTAAGTCATGCTCACCAAATGAAATCCAAATTTTTTGACCTGTTAATTCATAATGATCGTCTTTAGGAACTGCTGTTGATTTTATTAAACCAAGATCAGTTCCACATTGAGGCTCTGTCAAACACATAGTGCCCATCCACTCACCAGAAGTCATGTTAGGCAGATATTTATCTTTAAGCTCTTCGGTGGCCTTTTTTAAGATGGTCTTCATTGCTCCATGACTTAATCCTGGGCCCATATAGAATGCCATATTAGCTGCTATACCGATCTCACCTGCAAGTATGGCAGTTGTGAACGGAGCTCCACCACCACCATATTGAGTGGGCATAGTCGCACCAACATAGCCTGAAGCCTTTACTGCATCATACAATTTCTTAAATCTATCAGGGGTATGAACTTCAGGACCTTCAGTTCCATCAGTCACATACTTTAAGCCCTCTCTATCACCAATTTTATTACTATCTAGCACTTCTTGCTCGTTAAGGCGCCCAATTTCAGAGACAACACTCATGAGTGTTTCAGAATCATATTCTTTGAATTTCTCAATGCCAGCAATGACCTCATCGTAGTTAAGCATAGCCAAATTGTATTTGAAATCTTCTATTGGACTTTTGTATGACATAGGTTTATGAATATTTATTGTAGTTTAAATATATATAACCTTTGTCTCATAAATTGCAAATTTCTAATTTTGTTGACCATATTAATGGGGAAAGTCTGAAAAGTTTAGAATTATGAGTATTTATCTGCCTATTGCAGAGCTCTCAGTTAACATTTTTTTATTATTGTCTTTAGGCGGAGTTGTAGGATTTCTATCTGGCATGTTTGGTTTAGGTGGGGGCTTTTTAATGACCCCATTACTCATATTCATAGGCATACCTACCAATGTTGCTGTTGCAACATCTGCAAACCAGATCGTTGCATCCTCCATTTCTGGAACCCTGGGTCACTGGAGACAAGGTCTTGTAGATTTCAAAATGGGAGGGGTACTACTTATTGGTGCCTTTTTTGGATCAATCTTAGGAGTTTGGATTTTTAGTAGGCTTGTTGCAATAGGACAAATTGATACTGTAATCTCCATATTATATTTTGCTCTTTTAACGGGTATAGGTTTATCAATGCTTATTGAAAGCTCTAAAGTAATAAGGGATAGGATAAGAAGAAAAAGTGTTAAACAAAAAATTCATTATCATAACTGGGCGCATAGATTGCCTTTCAAAGTAAGATTTTATAAATCTAAATTATACATAAGTATTATTCCTCCAATTATTATCGGCTTTGTAATTGGGATCTTATCAGCAACAATGGGAATTGGTGGTGCTTTCATATTAATACCTGCGATGATTTATTTTTTGGGAATGCCTACCTCAAAAGTAATTGGTACATCATTATTCCAAATTATTTTTATAACTGCGCTAGTTACTATTCTGCATGCAACTACTACTTTTGCAGTTGATGCGGTACTAGCTTTCTTTTTAATACTCTCGTCTGTAATCGGCGCTCAAGTCGGGGTATTGGCAGCTAATAAATTAAGAGGTGAAGAAATAAGAGCTTTACTAGCTATAATCGTACTTGGTGTTGCAACTAAAATTGCACTTGATTTGTTAGTAAAGCCTAACGAAATATTTAATTTATCTGTAATACGATTAGTTTTCTAATGATAAGACAATTAATTATTGTATTTTATATTTTGATTGGGGTATTGACACCCTCAATATCAATTGCGCTTGTTATTGGCTCGGACCAAGAAGAAATATATATAGACGCAAATTTTTCGGGCGAAGAGCTTCTTGTTTTTGGGGCATTTTATTCTGATCCATCTCAGTCAAGAGATAGTAAAAGTGACATACTTATAGAAGTTGTTGGTCCTCTAGAGGATGTTGCATTAAGAAAGAAAGACTCATATTTTGGATTTTGGTTAAATTCTAAAAGTGTAACTTTCAGAGACGTGCCTGGATTCTATTATCTTTCGAGCACATCTGAACTTACAAATGAATTTTTAACGAGTAATCAGATCGGACTTCTTGAGAAAAAAAAATCAGAGATGATTGATTGGAGCTCACTTACTACTGATTGGGGCAGCATTATAAATGAAAAAGAAAAAGAGGAATTCTATAATGCTTTAATTAGAACAAAAAAAGATGAAAGTTTGTACAAACAAGTTTCTGATGAAATTGAAATAATTGATGGAAATCTATTTAGATCCTATATTGATATTCCGAATACCGTTCCTGTAGGAGAGTATAATGTTAATCTTTATCTGATTATAGATAATGAGGTATCACAGGAGTATTCATATAACTTTATGGTTACTAGAGTTGGAATTGAAGAGGCAATCTACACATTTTCAAAAAACTATCCTTTTTTTTACGGATTGATTTCTCTTATAATTGCAATAGTTATTGGATGGAGCGGCGCCGAAATATTTAAAAGATTTAGAAAAGTATAGTGACTGAAATTTCATATTTTTATGTAGTCCTTGCTGGACTCCTTAGTTTTCTCTCCCCATGTGTTTTACCAATTGTGCCAGGTTACTTATGTTTCATGGCAGGAACTAGTTTGGATAAATTACAATTAGATGAAGGTGATGAAATTAAAAAAAAGGTTTTTAGTTTTTCATTAAGCTTTGTCTTTGGATTTTCAACTGTGTTTGTAATATTGGGGGCATCTGCAACTTTATTAAGTAGCTTGGTTTATGAATATCTTGATTTTTTACGTATTGTGGGAGGAATAATAATTATCATATTTGGTATTCATTTTATGCAGATCGTCCAAATACCGTTTTTAAACAGGGAGATGAGGTACCAAATTGAGAGTTATAGGCCAGGCATAGTTGGTTCTTATATAATTGGACTGTCATTTGCATTTGGATGGACACCTTGCATTGGACCCATTTTAGGAAGTGTATTATCAATTGCCGCAAGCTCTGAAACGGTAACGTATGGAATAGTTTTACTGATGCTGTACTCAGCAGGACTGGGAATACCTTTTCTAATAGCAGCTTATGCAATAAATGGCTTTATGAAATTCTTATCAAGAATAAGAAATTATATAAGGGTAATTGAAATTTTTACTGGTCTTTTGCTAATTTTATTTGGTATCCTAATACTAACAAACAGAATTCAAGAATTGGCTTTCTTTTTTATAAAGTATTTTCCATTCTTAGCGCAATTTGGATAAAGGAGTAAATATGTTTCAAAAAGATTTATTAAAAAATAAAAGAATTTTAGTTTCTGGCGGAGGATCGGGACTTGGTAAAGCTATGGCAACAAGGTATTTAGAACTTGGTGCCGATGTCTATATCTGTGGCAGAAGAAAGTCAGTACTTGATGAAACGGCTAAAGAACTTATGGAAATGCATGGTGGATCTGTAAAATCTATCTCATGCGATATTAAAGTTCCTGAGGCAATAGAGGATATGGTGAATGAAATTTGGAGTGAAGGTCCACTAACTGGGCTATTAAATAATGCTGCAGGAAATTTTATTTCGAGAACAGAAGATTTATCTCCGAGAGCATTTACTGCTATTTCTAATATTGTTTTCAATGGAACGTTTTATATGACAAATGCAATAGGCAAAAGGTGGTTAGCTGAAAATCTAAAAGGAAGTATAATCTCTATTTTAACCACATGGATTGATAGCAGTGGCCCATATACAGTACCATCGGCAATGTCTAAATCTGGTTTAGCGACAATGACTAGATCTCTTGCAGCTGAATGGGGAAATAGAGGTATACGATTAAATGCTATATCGCCTGGACCATTTCCGACCAAAGGTGCTTGGGATAGATTAGCACCAGGTGGCAAAGGCGCAAATATGATGGAGTCAATTCCAATGAAAAGAACTGGGGAGCTTAGTGAGCTTGCAAATTTAGCAACTTTCTTAATGGCAGATGGAGTTGATTACTTAACAGGAGAAATCATTACAATTGACGGGGCTCAATGGTTAAATCATGCAGGTAATTTCTATGAAATGTTAAAAGATGTAACCGATCAAGAGTGGGAACAACTTAGAAATATGATAAAAGCCTCGAATGATGCTGATAAAGCAAAAAGGTCGGTCTAGATAAAAGAGTCCTTAAAAAGTTTTTTGCTCAAACCTCTTATGAGTGACGGAAGGTGTCTCATAAAAAAAGATGCAAATTTTGCTTCAAATCCAACTGGATGATGAATTCTACTTGAATCATAAGCTGACCAAACTGAGCTTACTACCTTTTCAACTGGATAAACTTTTGTTTTTTGATTGACAAATTCACGGTCCAATTGACTTTTTGCACCAGAAGTCACAGCTTTTGCGTCTAAGATCGGTGTTTCAGTAAACCAAGGATTAATTTCGGAAACCTTTATCCCATAACGCTCAAACTCAATCCTAAGATTTTCAGTGAGAGAACTTACCGCATGTTTAGTTGCCCCATATAATGATATACCTGGTGATGTTATAAGCCCAGCTACCGAGCTTGTATTAAGCAACATACTATTCGAGGTGTTTTTAAGAAGATTTAACATTACAGAGCATCCATTTACTACGCCCTTAAAGTTTACATCTATAATTTTATTCATTTCCTTAATCTCTATATCTTCAAAAGCACCAGCAAAATTAGCAATTCCAGCATTATTAAAGAATATGTTGCATTTCCCTCCGGTATATTCAGAAAAACTTTTTTCAGCTTCAATCCAATCATTTACACTTGTAACATCTAATTTTTTATACATACATCTGTTATGTCCAATAATTTGGGCCACCTCTTTCAAACCATCTTCATTAATATCAAAAAGTCCTACATTCCAACCACTTTCAGCAAAAGATATTGCAGTGGCTTTACCTATTCCTGAAGCTGCGCCAGTTATAAAAATGCTTTTTTTCATAAGTTATTAAAGTCCTTTTAAAAATAGTTTTGTTGCAAATGCACTTACCTCTGATGGACTCATATCTGGTCTTTCCAATAGTTCATCACCAAGGTTTACACTAACAGCAATTACAGAAGTTACCATAAGTGAAATATCATTTTGTGGAAATTGAATACTTTTTGACATATTTATAGCTACGTCTAATAATTTTTTATTAAAATTTTTATATTCTTTTGAATTTTTCATCAACCACTTTAAATCAAGAATATATTTTTTGTTGTTTTTAAAAAAAACATAATTTTCGGATTCATTTGATATCCAGTTAAACCAACTTTTGAAAGCAATCTCAACTAACTCATCAAAAGTATTTGCTTTATTTATTTCCGGTATAATGAAATTACTGAAGTCGTTTATCAGTCTATTTACAATAACTAAGAAAACATCAACTTTATCGTCAAAATAATTATAAAATGTTCCTGAACCTAAACCGGCAATGGAAACAATTTCCCTTACGTTAGAATTATCAAGGCCTTTTTCGGTAAATACTTGCCTCGAGGCTAAAATTATAGAATCACGATTTTGTTGTTTGTTAAGCTGTCTCTTCCTTTTGTTAAAAGGAAGATCAATAATTTTATTCATCTATTATCTGCACCAACTGCTTCTGAAATATTTGTAAATCCATCATCTTTGATAAGTTTAACGAGATCAATGAGTATCTCATTTATTAGTTGTGGGCCACAGTATGTAAGTGAAGTATATAATTGTACTAAAGATGCACCTAGTTTTATCTTATTATATGCATCTAATGCACTACAAACTCCACCTACACCAATTAAAATTAATTCTTGATTTGTCTCTCGATATAAAAATTTTAAAACTTTATCTGATAAATCCTTAATTGGTGCACCAGACAATCCACCTTCCCTTTTCTTATTGAGATCACGCAAAATTTCTGGTCTTGAAAGTGACGTATTTGTGGCAATAATTCCATCTATATTATATTTATTAACAAGATTTATAATCATACTATAATGGTCATTTGTGTTATCAGGATCAATTTTTAGCATGATTAGTTTTCTAATCGTTTCCTCGTCCCTAATTTGAGATAGTTCTCTTAAAAGTACTTCAAGATATTCTTTTCTTTGTAAGTCACGGAGAGCTTCAGTATTTGGAGATGAAACATTAATGGTAACGTAATCACAAGAGATTGAGATCTTTCTGTAAATTTTTAAATAATCATCAATAAAATTTTTAGAGTCTTTATTCGGTCCAATATTTGATCCCACAATACCTGACTTTTTTGCAGAGATAAGATTCTTTACAAATCTCTTTTCTCCTTTGTTGTTGAAACCTAACCTATTAATTATTGCATTATCCTTTTTTAACCTAAAAACTCTTGGCTGTGTATTACCAAATTGTGGCATTGGTGTAACGGTTCCACATTCTACAAAACCAAATCCAATCTTTAATAAAGGGTCTATTAATTCAGCATTCTTATCAAATCCGGCAGCAATGCCCAGTGGGTTTTTGAAGTTAAGACCTCTGACATTAGTATGCAAACTTTGATCTTGAAAAGCTGAACCTAGTAATGAGCTTCCATATTTTGTTAATTGTATTGTGAAGTTATGAGCAGTCTCAGGTGGCAAAAGTTGAAGTAAGCCGGTTAAAAAACTCATCACTTACTCACTTTTATTCTTTCTCTGATGAGCTGTATAGTTTCTTTTATGCCGTAGATAGCAATAAAAGTACCGAATCTTGGTCCATCACTTTTACCAAAAAGAACTTGATAAATAAGTTTGAACCAGTCTCTTAAATTATCAAACTTATGATCTTTCCCAATTTGATAGATTTCAGTCTGTATAGTCTCGGCATCCACATTATCTGGCAAAAGTTCAATTCGATTAATTAAGTCTAAAAAAATATTTTTTTCTTCTTCATTAGGTACTTTATACTGAACTTTATCAGCATTAACATTCTTTTCAAATGAAATTGCTCCAGTTATAAGTTCTAACATAAAATTATGATCAGCATTGATAACTGACCCATCGTATTTTTTTATAAAGTCTAGAATAAAGTCTGGATCATTCTTACCGCTTGCTGAAACTAAATTTAATATTAAATTAAAAGTGATAGGTATCGAACCAATATAATTTTGACTATTCATGATGTGCCAAACTGGATTTTCAATTTTTTCATCATCATTTTGGTCATTGAATTTATTGAGATGACTCAAAAATTCATCAACTGATTTGGGTATTACATCCAGAAATAGTTTTTTTGCCCTTCTTGGATTTTGGTACATAAAGTAGCTTAATGTTTCCTTAGGCGCATAAGATAACCATTCTTCAACACTCAAACCATTCCCCTTTGATTTTGATATTTTTTCACCATTTTGATCTAGAAACAACTCATAGAAATAATTTTCAGGAGGTTGATGTCCTAATGCACGGCATACCTTTGATGAGAGTTGAAAAGTTGGTATCAAGTCTTTACCATACATTTCATAGTCAATATCTAAAGCACACCACCTCATTGCCCAATCCACTTTCCATTGTAATTTGCAATTACCATCTAAAATAGACTGTTCGATTTCCTCATTATTCTTAAGATAAATAATCGTATTTTTTTCTTTATTAATTGAAATAATTTCAACTTCAAGTACATGTCCTGTTTCTGGACAAATAGGCAAAAATGGACTGTAAGTTTTTTTTCTCTCATCTCCTAATGTAGGCAATATTATTTTCTTTATCTGATCGTACGAATTCAAAACTTTAATTAATTGGTCGTTAAAGAATCCTGATTTATAAAGCTCTGTTGCACTTTTAAATGAATATTTGAACCCGAACTTATCGAGAAATTCTTGTAACTTTTCATTATTATGATTTCCAAAACTCTTGAATTTTTCGAAGGGATCTGGAATCGAGGTGAGTGGTTTGTGTAAATTTTTTTCCAAAATTTCCTGATTAGGAATATTATCAGGAACTTTCCTTAATCCATCCATATCGTCAGAAAAAGCAATCAATTCAACTTCATAGTCAGATACCGCTTTTATAGCGTTTAGCACCATGGTGGTCCTTGCAACTTCTCCGAAAGTTCCAATGTGTGGGAGTCCACTTGGTCCATAACCAGTTTGAAGTTTTATTTTTTTCTTATTTTTTTTTTGGATTTGATTAATGATCTTTTTAGCTTCCAAAATTGGCCATGCTTTTGAATTTTCGCTAATTTGGCTATTTAGTAACATGATATTGACATTAGCATATATATCGTACAATTAGCCGAAAAATAAACAATTTTTTGATGATATTCATTTAAATTAACTGATTAATAAATCTATCAAATAATAAAACTATAAATTTTATTGTTTTTCATATAGTACTCACTCTGCAATTTATGAAAAAAAGAAAAATAATTAAACCGACGAGGCAACAGGCGGAAGATGCCGTTAAAACCCTTATGGCATTCGTAGGTGAAGATGTTGAACGCCAAGGAGTGCTTGAAACACCTAAGAGAGTTGTCAAAGCATATGAGGACTGGTTTTCAGGTTATAATGAAGATCCAAAGGAAGTATTGAAAAAAACTTTCGATGAACTTGAGGGATATGATGAAATAATATTGCTCAGGGACATTAGAATTGAATCTCACTGTGAACACCACATTGCACCATTCATTGGTTCAGCACATGTTGCATATCTTCCAAATAAAAGAGTAGTTGGTATTAGCAAGCTTGCTAGAATTACTAGGATATATATGAAAAGAATGCAGATCCAAGAAAAGCTCACTGCACAAATCGCAAATTGCATACAAGAAATCTTAAAGCCAAAAGGTGTTGCTGTTGTTGTTGAGGCACAACATCAATGTATGACTACACGAGGTGTTGGTACTCCAGGTATTTCAATGGTTACTAGTCAATTATTAGGTAAGTTTAGAACTGATGCATCTACAAGAAGAGAGTTCTATAGCATGATCAACCAAGGATCGATTCTCAAAAAAAATTAAAATCTTAAGAATGATAAATTTTAAAATAATACTTAATGTATTAGGTTATTTGTTGATTGCATTAAGTTTTATATTACTAATACCAGCATTTATGGACTTAGCTTTTAACAACGAGACTTGGCAATCATTTATAATAAGTTCAATAATTACTCTAGGATTTGGAATTACTTTTTTTATTTCAACTAGAAATTCTGCAGAAAATAAAATCCAAACCCAAGATGCATTTTTAATTACTACACTATCCTGGGTTTTTATTTGTATTTTTGGTTCCCTTCCTTTCTATTTAGCGAGTCTTGATATTAGTTTCACAGACTCAATTTTTGAATCCATGTCAGGTATTACTACAACAGGATCGACAATTCTTAGCGACATAAAGTCTATGCCTGAGGGCATTTTACTTTGGCGAGGACTCCTTCAATGGATTGGCGGAGTTGGTATAATAGTTATGGCTATTAGCATACTTCCTGTGTTGCAAGTCGGAGGCATGCAGGTCTTCAGAACGGAGTCATCAGATACAACAGAAAAAATATTACCAAGAACTGCACAGGTCTCTGTTGCGGTAATCATAATATACCTATTATTAACTGTTCTTTGTTTTATATCTTATTGGTTAAGTGGTATGAGACTTTTTGAGTCTTTAGTTCATTCAATGACAACGATAGCTACAGGGGGTTTTTCAACAAGGAATGACTCCTTTGCTAGCTTTGATAATCGATCAACAGAATACATTGCAATCATATTTATGATTTTAAGCAGCCTTCCAATTTTAATATATCTTGAAGTTACACGCAATGGCATCAAAAGTTTTTTTAGAGATACCCAAATTAAAACTTTTTTAATCATAATTTTTGTAAGCTCTTTATTGGTAATTTCTTACTTGTGGATTTTTGAACTTAAAAATTTTGAGCAGTCTTTAAGGCATGGTGCTTTTAATGTTGTCTCAATTATAAGTGGAACAGGTTATACTTCCGATAATTATAATTTGTGGGGACCGTTCCCAATATACTTACTTTTTTTTGGTATGTTTGTTGGCGGCTGTGCTGGTTCAACTACTTGTGGAATAAAGGTCTTTAGATTTCAGATATTATTTCAAACTTTGAAAATGCAAGTTCAAAAGCTCTTACATCCTCACGGCGTATTTGTTCCTCACTATAATCATAGAAAAATCCAGGACGAGGTAACATCTTCAGTCATGAGTTTCTTTTTTATCTTCATACTCAGTTTCATAACTATTACTCTACTTTTATCTATGACTGAACTTGATTTTGTAACTTCATTATCAGCAGCTGCTACTTCTCTGGCTAATGTTGGGCCAGGACTTGGTTCCACGATAGGTCCAGAAAATTCTTTTTATGCAGTATCTGACCCTGCTAAGTGGATACTAATATTCTCAATGCTGTTGGGGAGATTAGAAATATTAACCGTATTAGTTATCTTTCATCCTGCTTTCTGGAAGAAATAATTAAAATAATAATTTTAAAATTTCTTTTTGAACAAAAAGTCTATTACTTGCTTCTTGCCAAACCCTTGAATTATTTCCATCTATTACACTTGCTTCAACTTCCTCATTTCTGTTTGCCGGAAGACAGTGCATAAAAATACTATTTGCTTTAGCCTTTTTCATAACTTTTTCGGTAACTCTGAATTCTTTTATTAAATCATAATCCTGACTATTTATATCCTCTCCCATTGATTTCCAGGTATCTGTTATCACTGCATCTGCCTGAGCAAGAATTTGATCGTTAATTCGATGATGTACAATATCATCAAGATCAGTTGAAATATCATATTCCTTCATTTTTTCATTATACTTTTCAAACCAAATCTCTGGGCAAAAAATATTAAGTGAAAAGCCTAATTCTTTTTTAAAAGCCTCGATCCAAGAATTTGCCACATTTGTTATAGGTCCCATCCAAACAACATTCAATTTTTCTAAACTACCTCTCTCCTCTAATAACGTCATTAGTCCAGCAAGGCATTGGCAAGGATGTGATAAATTAGATAGTGCATTTATCACAGGTAAATTAGATAGCTTAGAAGCAC
Organism: uncultured Pelagibacteraceae bacterium; assembly: GCA_902565955.1. Taxonomy (GTDB): domain Bacteria; phylum Pseudomonadota; class Alphaproteobacteria; order Pelagibacterales; family AG-422-B15; genus CACNXQ01. Next base: position 24,072 of record CACFGR010000009.1, read on the forward strand.
TCAATATAGTTTTATGATCGTTAACCCTAAGAACAAGTCCGTCAGCATATAGTCCAAAAGTATTAATAGTATCATTAACGCTTTCTTTGTCGTTACCAAGGTGAATATCTTCCTTATTTAAAATTGTTGTAGAACCACCTAATTGTTTTATTGCAATATCAAATGATAGCCTTGTTCTAGTAGATTTTTTTTCAAAAAATAAAACTAGGTTTTTATCACTAAGATGATTTTGTAATTTTGTTTTGGACTTCTTATTTTGTAGTGCATTTTCTAATAAATTAATTAATTCGTGCTTTGAGAGTTCTTTTATATCTATAAAATTTTTCATTATTTAAACTCACTGCAAGCTGCTCTTATTTTCATAATTGCTTCATCACATTCGTTTAAAGTAAGATTAATTGGAGGCAAAAGTCTTACTACATTATCGGAAGCCTTAACAGTTAGAATATATTTTTTTCTTGCTAGATTAACAAACTTATCATTTTCAACTTTACACTTTAATCCTAAAATAAACCCTCTTCCTCTCACATTTTCAATGACACTTGGAAAATCAGTAATAACGTTTTGCAATCCTTCATTTAGTTTTTTTGCAACAATATTAATTTCACTAAAAAATTTATCCTCTAGCATTATATCCAATACTGCATTTCCAACTGTACAGGCAAGTGGATTACCTCCGAATGTTGAACCGTGGGAGCCAAAATCCATTTTTTCACCAACTTCTCTAGATGTCAGGCACGCACCTAGTGGAAAACCATTTCCAATAGCTTTAGCTATAGTCATAATATCTGGATTTACTCCAGACCATTCATAGGCAAATAATTTTCCTGTTCTACCCATACCACATTGCACTTCATCAAAAACTAGAAGACAGTTATTTTGATCACAGATTTTTCTTATTCCCTCAAGGCATTGCTTTGGAACTTCTCGTATACCGCCCTCACCTTGTATTGGCTCAATAATTACTGCAGCAGTTTTTTCACTTATTGAGTTTTGAAGCTGCTCATGATCACCAAATTCTAGAAATTTAAAATCATTAACTGTCGTATTAAAAGAGCTAAGTTTGTCTGGACCGCCTGCTGCAAGCGCTCCTATTGTTCTGCCATGAAATGAGCCTGAAAAACTCAAAATTTCTCTTTTATTCGATAAATTATTTGAGTCATGAAAATATCTTCTGGCAATCTTAATGCTCGCCTCAATAGCTTCAGTGCCTGAGTTACAAAAAAATACATAGTCTGCAAAAGAATTGTCACATAACCTTTTCGCAAGTTTTTCTTGTTCTGGTATTTGATATACATTTGACAGATGCCATAATTTGTCAATTTGTTCTTTTAATTTATTATTAAGGTACGGATTTGAATAGCCTAGAGAATTGACTGCAATTCCTGTTCCAAAATCTAGATACTTCTCGCCTGATTTTGTATACAAATAACTACCCTTGCCGTGGGTAAATTCTAAGTTTGATCTTGGGTATGTTGGAAGAACATTAGTCATTTTATGGTCTCAATTTATAACCTGATTTTAGAATCAAATAATTCATAACAATAAGAAATAGAAAAATTACTAATAATATTAAAATAGCAATGAAGTAAGACGAGTCACTAACTCCTAAAAAACCATATCTAAAACCATCAATCATATAAAAAAATGGATTTAATAAACTTGCTGTTTGAATGGGTCCTGGCAAAACAGTTATCGAATAAAATGTTCCAGAAAGAAAGGACAACGGTATGATTACAAAGTTACCTACAGTTCCAAGATGATCCCATTTTTCTGCCCATATTCCTGAAATAGTTCCAATTAAAGACATAATTGCAGAAGCCATGATAGCAAAAATAAGAATTATATAGATGTTATAAATACTAACATCAGCTAAAGGATACATTATTAGAGCACAAGCAATTGCAACAACTAGCCCCCTTGTTATTCCAGCTAGTGTAAAGGCTACAATTATTTCAATGTTATTGAGAGGCGGCATCAATAAATCAACAATATTGCCCTGAACTTTAGACATTAATATTGAAGAGGAATTATTCATAAAAGCATTTTGAATAATCGTCATCATTATTAAACCGGGAAATAAAAAACTTTTAAAACTATCTAAGGGGTAATTAGTTCTTACTGACCCTATGGCAGTTGTAAAAATTATCATAAAAAGCAAACTGGTTGCTGCAGGCGCAACAATCGTTTGAAGTGGAATTTTAGTAAACCTCTGAACCTCTTTTTTGTATAAAGTAATAATACTTATTGGATTATACTGCATAGCGACTGTTTAATTAAATTTCTAAAAATGTCATTAATATTTAGAATTCAGTAATTATTCTATTCGGCTGATATTTATAGATAAATTTTTATACTCACAGATATATAAATAATATCAACATTTAGTATATTTATATTGAAATATATCAAAATGTAGTGGTAGAGTTTCCTATATTTATAAGGAGAGTTTATGCCCTGGACATATGAAAGAATTGAAAAACTTAAACAGCTTTGGGATGAAGGTTTAACAGCAAGCAGGATTGCTGCCGAGTTGGGTGATGTCACAAGAAATGCAGTAATTGGAAAGGCTCACAGACTGGGGCTTTCAGGAAGGATGGCCTCAAAGAGTAAGAATAATGGTATTTCAATTATTAGAAAAAAAAGAATACATACAGCTAAAAACCAAAAAATTATTGATATCGCTCCAACTATAAACGAACCAATGAATCCTACGCCATTTCAGGACATTAAGGATGGCTTGTGTAGATGGCCTCTTGGTGAACCCGAAGAGGTAGATTTTAAGTTTTGTGGAAGAAATACAAATGAAGGTTTTGTATATTGTCAATCTCACTATAAGCAAGCTTATCAACCGTTAAGTAAAGTTAGAGAACGAAAGAAGATTAGAAAGAAATTTAGAATTTCCTAAGTTATAGTCTCAATTAATAGACTTAGACTAAAAGAAAAAATTAATAACATTACAACAATAATTATAACTCCATTTATCAAGTTCATTTCTAATTTTGCCTGTAAGTTGGTATTAATGCCTCGCCATTTTTTATCTTATCCTGTATTTCTCTAATTGTTGACTCCATTCTGACATACCGTTCTGCCGTTGATGGGTGAGTTCCTCCAGTTGAATAAATTGAGTTAGGCACTTCAACAGCAAATCTTCTCCAAAAGTTTACCGCTTTATTCAAATCATATCCTGAATTAGCAAGTATATACATACTTAAATAATCTGCTTCGTTTTCATAATCAATTGAGTACGCAGTAGCTCCAATATTCTGGCCCATTTCCATCATATCTTGAGGAAGACCAATATAAATACCTACTAATAATCCAAGTAATGCCCCTGCAGAGGCATTTTGCATTTTATCAGCTACATGTTTATTTGCATTATGTCCTAACTCATGAGCAAAAACAATTGCTGCATCAGTTTCATCTTGTATCAACCACTTTGCCATCCTAAGTGAAAAAACCATATAATCACCGTTAGCAAAGGCATTAAAAGTATTATTATCTAAATCTATAATAAAATTAAAACGACATCTTTGCTCACTTCTTATATTAATTTTTTTGAATTTTCCTTCTCTTAAAATCTTAAATTCATACATTTTTTGATAGGCGTCATCTATCTTCTCAATGTATGACTTGTATGCTTCTTCACCTTGTACTAAATTTTCGCCATCTATTTCTAAGATTTCATCTCCTTTTAATATTCCGGCTTTACTTGCCGGGGAATTTTTTCCAAGACTTATCACTTTTAATTTTGGTCCCAATGATAAAGTTTTGTTAATTTCTTTACGAATACTTTCATATGCTGAGTACTCATTAGCAAGGTTCATGCCAAGAGCAAATATCCTATCATCTTCAGCACACAATTCAGATGCATAAAATAAAATATCAGTACCCATAGTTGAAAATGGCAAATATGTATTCAGCCAAGAGTCAGCAAACATTTGATTTTGGATATCTTTTTCTTTTTCTGTTATTGTTGTACTGTAGTTTGGAAGTTGCGTTTGGGGTTGAGCGCATGAAATGAGAAAAAATAAACCTACTATGGAAAGTTTTTGTATCATGTCTGTTTTGAACGTTCTTTTCTGATCATATAATACGAGTGTATAAATATAATAATTATAATAAAAATACCACCAATCAAGGTTTTTTCAGTTGGCTTTTCACTAATGAAAAACCATACCCATAAAGGTCCTAAGGCAGTCTCGAGCAAAAAGAAAATTCCAACTTCGGGAGAACTAATGAATTGAGGGGCAATACTTATAAATACAAAGGAAACACCTACAGTAATTATCATTAGTAATAGGAGCATTAAATCATTTAAATTAATAGTGAAACTGGAGACAAAAAATACAGCTACGCAAGCTGTTAGAAGTTTTCCAAGTATATATGAGGGAACAAAATTAATATTAGGGGAACTTCTCATAACAGTGAGGCTTGCACCAACAAAAGCTGCACATAACAATCCATAAAAATCACCAAGATATCGATTAAGCTCGTATGACTCGTAAAAAATATAAATTACAGCAATCAAGCAACCAAGAGAGCAAATCCAAGTGATCAATTGGGGTTTTTCGTTTAGAAAAATGAAGGAAAATATCGATGCAATGATTGGAACAAGACTAATCATTATTAAAGCGTTTGCAACATCTGTGTGCGCTAAAGCTAAAATAAATGTAATATTAGATCCCATTATTAAAATTGCATTTAAAAGCCCAGGTTTTCCGATACTCATAAAATCTATGACAGCTCTCGAACTAAAGAAAACAAAATAACCAATTAATAATGCAATACCGGGAAACAGAGATCTATAAAACAAAAGGTTCCATGTATCAATTGATACTAATCTTATAATCAGTGAGTCTGGAGTTACAATCATTACTCCAATAAATGCAAGTAAGGTTCCCTTTTGTGTATTTGATAATTTGTTTAACATAAATTTTTATGGCGCGCCGGGAGAGATTCGAACTCCCGACCCCCAGATTCGTAGTCTGGTGCTCTATCCAGCTGAGCCACCGGCGCATATAAGTTGATTATAGGTTATTTTTTTATAATCAAACCAAAAATCTTTTTTTTATAAATTTGTAAATTACAGGAACTATTACAATTACACTTATCAATAAAATTGGAAGTAAATACTCAATTTTCAAAATATCACTTGATGAGAAATTTTGCGTTTCCATAATATTTTGAACTCCATTTCCAATACTCACTAAAATGTAAGCCCATGGAATGACGCCAAATGTCGTTGCTATAAAATAGTCTCTAAACTTCATATCCAAGACAGCTGGAAGTAGATTTTGTATTCCAAATGGAACTCCACCTATTACCCTTATAAAGAGTAAATAGCTTATCGAATTACGATTAAAACCGTCTTTGAACTTTTTAAATCTTTCACCGAATTGTTTTAAAATATAAGCTTTAAATAAGTATCTACCATACAAGAATACAATTACTGCTCCTGTGATTTCACCAATTATCGCGATGAATAATCCTACGTATAGGCCAAAGTAAAATCCTGCTAAAATACACACTGGTGTTATTGGCCCCATTAAAGAAATCATTACTGCAATTATTAAGATGCATATAATAACTGAGAGTGATGGATATGAGAGAATATAATCCTGTATATATCCATGTTGGTTTATTAAGAATTCCATGGATATAGGGTTATATTTTCCCAGAAAATATAAAATAAGAACAATAGAAAGACCTATCCCCAATAACCTTAATGACTTATTTTTAAACATATATCTTATTTAATGAATATTAATTGACTATCAATAGAATGCAATTTATAAGCCAATCACCTAACAAAATAGAATTATGAAAAGAACATTTCAACCAAGCAACTTAGTCAGAAAAAGACGTCATGGATTCAGAGCACGTTCAGCGACTAAAGATGGAAGGATTATTTTGGCTAGGCGCCGTGCTAAGGGTAGAAAAGTTCTCTCAGCTTAGTACAAGATATTCAATGAACAAATTAGAGACATTAAAATCCTCTAAGGATTTTCAAAGAGCTAAAAGTGGGCTCTTCTTTAGAAGTAAGTCCTTTTTATTACAGGCTTACGAGGATAAATCATGTAATAAGGTAAGAGTTGGATACACAGTTTCAAAACAAAATGGAAACGCTGTTGTTAGGAATAAAATAAAGAGGCGACTAAGAGTAATTGCAAAAAATATTATTGGGGAATATGGTATTAAAAATTGGAATTACGTAATTATTGGCAAGAAGAATTCGCTTATTGAAGATTTTAAAAATCTAGAATTTGAAATGAATACAGCAATTAAAAAAATTCATAATTAACAAATGAAATCAATACTTATATTTCTGATAGTATTATATCAAAGATTAATCTCTCCATATTTTCCCTCATCATGTCGTTTTATGCCAACATGCTCTGAGTATGCAAAAGAGGCAATTGAAGAGCACGGTTTAATTAAGGGAGTATATTTGGGCATCAAGAGAATAACTAAATGTCATCCAGTAAAGCTTTTAGGTGGTTCAGAAGGGTATGATCCTGTTCCAAGAGAGAAGAAGTAACCTATGGAAAGTAGAAATCTAATACTTGCAATAATACTCTCGGTAGGTGTTCTATTTATCTGGAGTTTTTTCTTTGAAGCACCTGAGCAAGAAATGCTTAATGGAGAAATAGAAAGTGGTGACGTGTCTGAGGTGAACTCAAATGAACTTAATATGGAAGCCATTGATGAAATTGAGAGGTCTCTTGGTATTGCCGAAAATGATAACATTGGTTTAGACGAGGCGCTGAGCGCTGATAAAAGAGTAAAAATTGAAACAGACAGCATTATTGGGTCAATAAATCTTAAAGGTCTAAGAATTGATGACATTGTTCTCAAAAAATATAATGAAACTCAAGAGGAGTTTTCAGAAAAAATTAGAGTTTTACGACCAATTGATACTTATGATGGCTATGAAGTAACATTTGGATGGATTAAAAATCAGGACGCTAATTTTGAAACACCAAATGCTGAGTCTATTTGGAAAGTGTCTAATAGCAATGCTACTCTCACATCTAGCAACGAAGTTGAATTTGAATGGAGCAATACAACTGGCCAAACATTTATAACGACAATTGGCTTAGATGAAGACTATTTATTTGATATTACACAAGAAGTTAGAAATAATTCTAAAGAAGAAATTATTATAAATAACGCAAGTAAAGTAACAAGAAAGCAGGCACCTTCTTTATCTGGCATGTTTATTCTGCATGAGGGGTTGCTTGGAGTCTTACAAGAAAAACTTGAATTAATAGATTACGACGATCTAAAAGATGATGAAGAAACACTAAACTTTGAAAGTGATAATGGTTGGGTGGGCATTACAGATAAATACTGGTTAGCTGCGCTCATTCCAGATCAGAATAAGTCATTCAAAGCTATTTATACTTATGATAACGGATACATCGCTTACTATAGATCTCTAAATGCAACAAAAGTTGCAGCTGGCAGCGATCACATTGTTGAGAGTCAAATATTTATCGGTGCTAAAGAAGCAAAACTCATCGATCGATATCAAGAAGATTATGGGATTTATAATTTTGATTTAGCGATTGACTGGGGCTGGTTCTATTTTCTCACAAAACCTTTATTCAACGTAATTTACTTCTTTTCTGAATTATCAGGAAACTTTGGTCTAGCTATCATCATATTAACAGTTATTACAAGAATTGTTTTCTTTCCTCTTGCTAACTGGTCATTCATCTCGATGGCTAAGATGAAAATGCTTCAACCTGAAATGACAAGAATTAAAGAACTTCACAAAGATGATAGAGCGCAGCAACAACAGGCGCTGATGGCTTTGTATAAAAAAGAAAAAGTAAATCCAATCTCAGGATGTTTGCCAATACTTATTCAAATTCCATTTTTCTTTGCGATTTATAAGATGTTATTTGTTTCAATTGAAATGCGACATGCCCCTTTTTATGGATGGATACAAGACCTTGCTGCAAAGGATCCAACGACCATATTTAATCTTTTCGGTCTCATACCGTGGGATCCGCCATCATTTATGATTATAGGGATTTGGCCAGTGTTGATGGGCTTAACCATGTATATACAACAAAAGCTCAACCCAGCTCCTCCTGATCCAATACAAGCAAGAATATTCATGTTCTTTCCGCTCTTTATAACAATTCTCTTAGCACAATTTGCTGCCGGTCTTGTAATTTACTGGACAACAAATAACGTACTCTCAATTATTCAGCAGTGGATAATCAATAAAAGAACCACGGTCAAAACAAATTAAAATGTCTATAAAAAATAATGTGAGTGAAAGCTCTAAGCTTTTACAGAAATATTGGCCATCTGGAAAAAAATATTTTGAAGGCACAGATCAATTTATAAAAAGATATAAAAATCGAATTATTGTTATCAAATACGGAGGTTATGCTCTTACAAAACCACATTTAGTAAAATCATTTGCAAAAAATATTGCTCTTCTGAACCAACTGGGAATGAAAGTAATTATTGTACATGGTGGAGGGCCGCAAATTGAAAGTCAATTGAGAAAGAAAAAAATTAAGAATGAAGAATACCAAGGTTTAAGGGTTACAACAAAACAGATTTTAAGTGTTGTAAAGACAGTTCTAGCCAATGATCTCAATAAACTTATTTCAAATGAAATTACAAAATATGGCGGTAAACCGAAACGTTTTGATGGAATAAGACAAAAAATCATCAATTCAAAAATAGCCATGAATGGGAATATTGGTTTTGTTGGAGAGCCCAAAAAAATTAATAAATCATTAATTCAAGCAGCGCTGGGTAAAAATCAAATACCAGTGATTGCACCATTGGGATATGATACAAATAAAAATACGCTAAATATTAATGCTGATACTGCGGCTGCGTTTGTCGCAGAGACAGTCAAAGCCGAAAGACTTCTGCTTTTGACAGATGTAAAAGGGGTAATGGATAATAACAAAAAATTAATTACCGAGCTGGATCGTAAAAAAGCATTTCAATACATAAAAAAAGGCACTATAAAAAGTGGTATGATTCCCAAAATTAAGGCGTGTTTCAATACCCTTAAGAATGGGGCAAAAGGAGTTGCTTTAATCGATGGTCGTAAACAAAATGCAGTGGTTATGGAGCTTTTAACCACGAAAGGTGCTGGAACACTGATAAAGAAATGAGTGATAATACAGAATTAAAAAATAAAATTGAAAGTGCTTGGGAAAATATTACTAAAATTTCTCCTAACGATACAGACATCGCTGATGCTGTAAATGAAGTTATAAAGAAACTTGATAATGGACAATTTAGAATTGCAGAAAAAAACGGCAATGATTGGATTGTTAATCAGTGGTTAAAAAAAGCTGTTCTTATATCATTCCGAATAAATGATAATAAAATTTTAAAAGGACCCTATACGTCTTGGTATGACAAGGTGAAAGGTAAAACTGTTGATTGGAATGAGGATCAATGGAAAGAAGCTGGCTACCGACATGTTCCAAATGGTACCGTTCGCGAAGGATCATTCATAGGTAAAGGTGTAGTTCTGATGCCATCATTTGTAAATATTGGCGCTTATATTGATGAAGGCACAATGGTTGATACATGGGCAACTGTTGGCTCGTGTGCTCAGATTGGAAAAAACTGTCACTTATCAGGCGGTGTTGGTATTGGCG
>CACFGR010000010.1 GCA_902565955.1 uncultured Pelagibacteraceae bacterium
TAGTTTAACAGATTTATTTGGATTCTTTTTATTTGCAATGTGATTAACTTGATCAAAAGTAAACTGACGAACCAGATAAACAAGCATCATTTCAATTCTAAATGGACCATTTATTTCAGGACGATCTTTAATTCTATATCTATCTGCTAATCCAAATTTACCTGATCCATAAACCGCAGTGGTTCTATATAAGTAGCCCACTTCAAAAAGTAGTTTTTTATTAGGTTGAATTCCATTTGATAGGCTATTAATTACATGGTTAAAAACTCTTACGGAGCGATTTGCTCTTGATAAAGCAAGTTCCTTAAATGAACATCTTCCCACTTCCTGTTTTGGGACATTTTCACGAAGTCTTTCAATATCATCTTTACTAGGAAGTCCATCATGAATTACAAATGCTGCATCCCATTTAGTGGCTATCACTCGATCAGATCTTTCAGTGTCATCTAATTTGTTTGCAAAACATACAAGAGAGTATGTGCGCTCTTTATTTGAAACAGAATAAACAGCAGTTCCATAACCTTCTTTATCAAGTTCAAAGATCTCCCTTTTAAACTCCCAATCCTTAAACTCTCTTATAAAACTTCTTAAAAATGATAGCTTAGATTGATGGAAACAACCTAATCGACTGAGCTTCATGATTTGGTTTGGATCTCTGTGCTGAACATTTATTGTCATATATTAACCAATATAGTTTTTATAAAAATTAAACCAATTATTGCCCAAGATTCCATTTGTCTCATCTTTATTAAACCCCACACTTTTTAGTCCACTCTCAATATTGTCAAAGCCAGTAGCATTTTTGAACCATTTTGGCTGTTTTGGAAAAGCTGTATTATCTTTTGAGCCTTCACCATAATCTTTTGTTTTAGTCCAAGTTCCATTTCGCATCCAATCTACCACTGAGTCAGGTTGGTTTAAGCATAAATCAGATCCAATACCAATATGTTCTACTCCCATAATGTCTGCAGTGCGGGCAACCATTTCACAAAAACTTTCAAGAGAACAATCGGTACCATTCAATAAGTGATGCGGATAAAGTGAGAGTCCAATCATTCCATTTGATTGACCCAATTCTCTGAGTAATGTTTCAGATTTATTTCTTTTTGCCTCATGCCAAAAAGAAGGGTTGGCATGTGTGATTGCAATTGGTTTTTCTGAAATATCTATCGCATCTAGTGTTGATTTTTCAGCCGAGTGCGACATGTCTACTATTATTCCAACACGGTTCATTTCTTTAATAACTTCTTTTCCCATTCTAGTCACGCCACTGTCATTTTCTTCGTAGCACCCTGTCGCTAATAAAGACTGATTATTGTAAGTTAATTGCATAAATACTGTTCCCATTTTGTGAACAGCTTCAACCAAATTTATATCATCCTCTATAGGCGAACAGTTTTGAAAACCAAAGAAAATAGCGGTCTTATTTTCCTCATTAGCTTTCTCAATATCTTCATATGACTTGCCGTGAATTATTAATTCATTGAATTTCTCAAAATAATTGTTCCATTCTTCAATATTTTTTTGAACTTCATCATAGTCTTCATGATATGCAATTGTGACGTGAACAGCGTCTAATTTTGCTTGTCTGTTAATCTTAAATACATCTTCATTCCAATTACAATATTGAAGATTATCGATTCTATAGTTCATACAGTAGCTTTTGAGTTATAACTCTTACTTATCTCTTACCAAGGGTCCAATGCAAACAATTTAATTACAATTTTTAGGTAATTTCCTCAATTTTAACCTGAAAACTGCGACAATTTAAGCATGGTTCATTCTCTGTAGATCTTTTAATTATCATAGAAAATACTATATTGAATTTGGATACTAACAAAAAATATGTACACACCAATTAACCAATATATTGAAAGGCTTGAGAACATCTCATTTGATGTTGATAAATTAAATGAAGCTGTTAGCGATTTGATAAAAATCAGACCTTTTGAAAATTCTGAACAAAAACCAGGCATGCTTAAATCGAATGCTATTTGCCTTAATTATGATGAGAAAGAGCTGGATGAATGGTTTGGAGGCAATGTTAGAGGTAAATATTGGACAAAACCGGACTCGTCATTTGAAGAAATGGAGAGGGAGCCATACATTGATGAAACAAGGTACACGCTCTTCAACCCAAAATTAAACAATACATATTTCAAGTATGTGTATGAAAAAATAAATGAGTTTTTTGAAATAGGTAGATGCCGTGTGATTAAAATGCCACCACGCACCACGTTAAGCTGGCATAGAGATCCTGAAAGAAGACTTCATATTGCAATCAAAACCAATTACGGTGCTCGAATGTTCATCGAACATACCGGTCATCACATACCTGCTGATGGAAATATTTATTTAACTGATAACACTAAATATCACACAGCTATTAATGGCGGTGAAGAGGATAGAATTCACTTGGTAGCTACCGTTTTAGGTACAAAATAATTTTAACAATCAATTATATTTTTACGCATCCAGCTCTCTTTGTTTGTGTCATGTACTAGACTGAATTCTTTTAATTCACGTTTCTTCAATTTTACATACTTCGAGACAACTTTTGCGCCGATTGACTTTTTAACAATTGTGTCATTGCTAAATTTTTTTATAGCTTGCTCTAGGCTGTTAGGTAATTTTTTTACTCTTTTAAGTTTGTGACCCTGTGAATACATGTTTATATCAAGTCGTTTTCCAGGGTTGCGCTTGTTTTTCATTCCATCCAGACCCATTGCTATAATTCCTGACTGAAGCAGGTAAGGATTAACAGCGCCATCTGCAGCTCTAAATTCAAATCGCCCTTCATCTGGAATTCGTATCATATGTGTCCGGTTATTTCCTGAGTATGTCACAGCGGTTGGAGAATAAGTTGAACCAGAGTTTGTTGTTTTTGCATTTAATCGTTCATAACTGTTAAGACATGGATTTAGCCATGCAGCAAAAGAGTCTACTGATTTCATAATACCACCAATGAATTGATAACCCATTTTTGATAGACCTAGTTGGTCAGAAGAGTCCTGAAATAAGTTTTTTTTCTTTTTTTTGTCCCACACAGACACATGTGCATGACAACCATTTCCTGTTAGTTGAGTAAATGGTTTAGGCATAAATGTTGCTCTCAACCCGTGCTTTTCAGCTATAGATTTTACCATAAACTTGAAGAATACATGACGATCTGCTGTGGTTAAACAATCAGTATAATCCCAATTCATTTCAAACTGACCATTAGCATCTTCGTGGTCATTTTGATAAGGGTTCCATCCCAATTTAATCATAGAGTCACAAATTTCACTCAACACATCAAAGCGTCTCATTAAAGCGGCCACATCATAGCAAGGCTTTAAAGCATCATCACGATAGTCAGCGACTTCAGTGCCATCTTCGTTTAGAATAAAAAACTCACATTCAACCCCAGTCATCATTTTAAGGTTCAACTTATCTAGATTATTAATTTGGTTTTTTAACATCACGCGAGGACATTGGTCCATAAATTGATTATTCATAACCAGGTCACTTGCTAACCAACCAACGTCTGGTTGCCAGGGTAGTTGAATGAGGCTGTCTGGGTCAGGTAATGCAAACATATCAGGTTCGGAAAATGAAAGATCCAAGTGTGTTGCAAATCCTCCAAAGCCTGCGCCTGTTTTCTGCATTTCTCCAATGGCTCGAGTTGGCACGAGTTTTGCCCTTTGCACTCCAAAAAGATCAACAAATGTGACAAGGAAATATTTGATTTTCTTTTGCTTTGCGATTTTTTCTAAGCTTTTTACCATTGAAATAATTATGCGCAGCATTGATGATTATTCAATAGGTAAATGTTAATTGATATTTGAGTAAAAAACCCATATTGGGTATAATTAAAAATGGATCCTAATTTAAAAAAAATTCGAGACTCTGTCATTAAGCACACTTTAAAGTTGGACAATGACCAACTTGCACTCTTATTGTTAATTCAACTTTCTCGTCATCAAAATTTATTTATTCATGAACCGTCAGATTGGGAAGATAGTCCAACAGGCTGGATTACAAAAGATCAAAGACTGCAAGATGAAGTAATTGCTATTCTGTCTTTTATAATTCTTTTTTCATTTACTAACGCATATCACGATGAAAATTTATTCAAAGAACATAGAAATGAAATTTTAGAAATGCATCCAGAAGATTTTCTTGATAATTCAATTTATCAGTCATCGTTTAGTCAATTCCTTGGAAAAAAAATAACTATTAGCTCACTGTCAACTCATTTCAATATTCCAAAAGAAAGTATGAGAAGATATTTAAATTCAGTTTTAGAAAGTGATTTAATAATTAAGGACTTAAAATATGGGTATCTTGTAAATTTTGAAGCTTATCAAGCATATATATTTACCAATTCATTAAGTAATATTTACAAATCAGTCATGCGCTCATTGAATGATTTTGTATTGAATCTAGAAGATTATTTTGAAATTAATTTTAATTTAAAGCCTCTAACTTCAATCAATACAAAAAAATTTTCTCAGTCTAAATGGAACAGAGTACGATTGCATTTATATCACTTCTGGGTGAGAATTCTTACTCTAGAAGGAAGTGATCAATCGCTTTTACCAGCAGATCGCATTATACTTTCAGCTGCTGTATATTTTAAAAACAGACACGGTATATTAAAATATAATTCTATTAAAGATCTGTATGATAGTGGACATCTTCTTCCAACAAATCTATCTTCGATATCTGAGGCAGCAAAAATGCCGCGTGAAACTGTAAGACGATCTAGTAAGAAATTAATTGAATTGAAACATCTTGAAAAAAAAGGCAGAAATATTTATCGAGTTAATTATCCAAAACTCAACGGAGAAATAGATATTTTTTTAAAATTTAAAGAATTAACTTTTACTGAAATGATGAACTTTTATTTCAATATTTATGAAGATTTAACGAGTTAAATTGAGCACATTAGAATGACTTCCTCATTACAAGTTAGTTCAGCGTCAATAATTGAGCTATTCTCTGAACTCAACTGAGTATCAAGTTCTTCTAACATCGATTTAGCCTCAACCATTGGGACTGGGCCGATGACTACTGAGAAGTCATTTTTATCAAATTTTTCCACATTAATATCATATTTGAGGAAACGGGTATCAAAGCCCATTATATCGTATATGTAATTCATTAAGCTATTTGCCGAGTTTCCGCGTTTGTATGAACCTATCTTAATATAAGCATATTCAGCATCTGATGAAACTTCTGAGAGATTACCGTCTGATGCCGTTGTTACCTCACTTGCCTGAGCGCTGAAAGAATTAGTTTCAGTATCAATGCTTGTATCCATAAGCTCATTTAAGTTCTTTAGGGCCTCTTCAGTCTCTTTAGCTAACTTTTCTTCAAGCTCTTCTTGAGCTTTTATTTCCGCTAGTTCTTTTTGTTTATTTTCTTCAACTAACTGAGCTAATTCATCTTTAGCTTCGGCCACTTCTGAGAGCAGTTGCTTATTGTCAGCTAGCAGTAGCTCATTATCAGCTAGAAGTTGTTCGTTCTCTTGAATTATTTTTTTTGTTGGCAAGATATTATTTTCATCAGCTGAATTAGCATTTGTTTCATTTACAGTTTCAACTTCCCCATCAGTATTGGCATCAACACTTTCATCAAAAATTTGATTATTAAACTCTAGTGTGGCTGGTTCTTCATTCAATTGGTCAAACGATCCCTCAAGTAGCTGGTCAACTGAGTCTAAAAGATTATTTAAATCCTCAGCTGATACATTACTAAATTCGTATTCTGCTTCAATTGGTTCTGGCGGGGTCTCTTCAACTTCTATTGCTTCATCAACTTCAGCAGTCTCAATCGTATTATCTTCAACCTGCTCAACAGGCAAGGACTCATTTTCATTACTTAACCTCGTCATACGCGCAAGTTCTTCTCTTGCCTTCTGACTTTCATTAGCTAGGAATGTTTCTTCATCAACAAATTTCAAAATGAATTTGTCCTCAGCTGAAACCAAAGCATTAGCAACAGAGATTTTTAGTTTTATACCTGATACACCCTCTGGCGGGTTACCAACTATTGATAAGTCTGATGTTAGGAATGCAAGCCAACGAGGCAAATCACTGCCGTCTTGTTGTGTTACCGAGTATCTTAATTTACCTGGACCAGTAATATTAAATGTGTCTTTAGATATCTTAAATTTATTACTGGATTGTTTTGTATTAATAGGGTCTGTGATAACTAGAAGTTGTGGGTTTTGATCATTTAAAGGAATATTAACTGCTGCCTGATAAGTTACGCCCCACTCAGCTAGATTGGCTTTTATGCTGTTACCTAAGTCCTCAATTGATAGATTTTGATGATCTGCCGGCAAAATGTCTTTGCCAATTGATGCATATATCTGACCAATGCTGTGCTGCATTTCAGAGAAGGCTAAATCTTTTCTTAGCTCTGCAACCAAAAGACTTGCTTCTTCTCTAATAACTTCAAGCTCACCAAATCTTGAGACTTTTTGCGCATTTTGAACTTGTTTACTTATTCTTCGAGCCACATCCAAATATCTTTGCGCTGTATCATATTCCTCAATAGCTAGGTCATAATTGATATTCGATAAATGGACTTGTGAAAGTACAGTCATTGCAATTGCTAAATGTCTCTCTGCGAGAAGTTCATCATTAGCCTTAGAAGCTTTTCTAGTTGCGCCAATTGAGAAGATGTCAAATAGATTGCCGCCGATTGATGCTCCGTATTCTGTCGTATCTTGATTTAGAAGGAGGTCATTATCAGTGTATCCATAAGCTGCATTAAATTTTAAGCTTGGAATGAGAGCCAACATTGCTGCACGTGTATCCTTACTTGAAATTCTTTTCTGGTAACGGCTTTCCATTAGCTCAGGTCTTGAAAGAAGAGCAATTTCTTCCATAGACTGTATATCCATATTGATGTTGGTTAAATATGTATTATTGTCAGCGAGCGTAAACTTTTCACCTGGCAAGAGTCCCATCAAAGTTGCAAGCTCATTTTTAGAATTTATAAGAGCTCGTTGTTGTGTTTGAAGTGTTCGTTGAACATCAAGTAACTCTTTTTGATATAGCAATGAGTCCATTGGAGCTGAAATAAGAAGTTCTTCGATGTATTGAGAGTCTGCAAGCGCATCTTCCACCCTTTTCAAAAGAGGGTTAAGTTTTTCAAGGAGATTTTCAGATGCTTGTGCTTTCCAGTAAGACCTAATTATGTCTCGAGTGATATTTTGAATTGCTTTTCTCTCAAGTTCTTTTGCAATTAGATACCTATCTGCTTGTTGTCCGGCTCTTATATAAGAGAGACCAAAGTCCAGGGCATTCCAAGTGAATTCAATGTTTCTGGTTTCTAACCCTTTTCCTCTTGAAATGGTGTAAGACTCGCTTCCATCTAAAGCATTCACATCACCCATGTCATTGTCAGCGCCTTGACTTGTTGATGGTTGAAGTTCTGTGAATTCAGAGTAACCTGCGTTAAGTGCTATGTCGGGTAGCATATCGAACTTTTGTAAGTCTCTTTGGCTTTGAGAGAGCGCAGACTCCATAACACTTATTCTTAAATCACGATTGTTTCTAACTGCAATTGCAACTGCAGTGTGTAAATCAATATTTTTTAAAGATGCATCAATTTCTAGTTCAGCAATCTCTTCAGCAATTGAAATGCTTAATGACTCTGCATCAATTACTTTTGGGGATCGCGCACAAGCAACGAGCACCAAACATATGAAAACTATAAATAATTTTTTTATCGGGTTGACCATTTATTTTTTTTAATAAAAATCAAGATATTGTCTTAACGGGAAACCTTATCAGTCGCAAGTAATACCAAACTTTAGTAATTTCAGTGTATAAATAACCGCCCATTTTGGGTTTTTTTTGCGATCTTGCTACATTTGATAGCATTACTGCTGTATATAGAAAATGTATATTTATCAATAAATTACTAAATTTTATTTATATAAATTAACATGACCAAAAAACTAATTCAGGCACTCGAACCACGCATGATGCTCGATGGAGCTGCTGTTGCTACTGCAATAGATACCGTTGATGATTTGGAAAATTTGAACAAGACTGATTTAGATAAAAAATCAAAAGAAAACAATTTTAAAACAGACCAAGATACAAAACTTCCATTTGTAAATCGTGAAAGTACAAATCAGAATGCAAGAACCAAACAATTTGTATTTATTGACAGTGCAGTTGATGATATTGAAGTTTTAATTGAAAGTTTTGATGACAATACTGAAGTGCATATCATTCAAAGTGAACAAGACGGTTTTGCTGAAATTGAAAATATTTTATCCAACGAGTCTGATATTGATGCGTTGCATATCATCGGTCACGGCAGTGTCGGTCAAATAGCATTCGGAACAGCTGTTTTAAATAGTGATACTCTTGATACTTACAGTGACTCGTTAAAAACGATTGGTTTAAGTTTAACCGAGCAAGGTGATATTTTGTTTTATGGTTGTAATGTTGCGGCTGATCTAAATGGAGAAATCTTCATTAAACAACTCGCTGACATAACTCAAGCGGATATTGCAGCATCAGACGATATTACTGGTCAAGGAGGGGATTGGGATTTAGAGAAACATGTTGGCATTATAGAAACTCAAAATGTAAGCATTATAAATTATAATTACTCTCTTAGTAATGATGTTACTGCTGTTCAAAACGCTTTCGAAAAACATGATGCAACCAATTTAAAAGCAGGCGGTGGAAATTTCTCAGGTAATAAAAATGGACAACAGGATCCAGAGGGTCAAAAAAGGTGGCTGATTACTCAAGAAGCAGCAAATGTAAGCAGTGGTGATACACTAAACTTTAATGTAGGAGGCGTGGGAGTTACGGAAAACACCTGGGATCCAGATACACAAGGCCCGGTAAACGTATACTTGGTTTATCTGAATGATGAAATCAATCGAAGAGGATCAAGTGCGCGAGGTATAGTTGATTTCACCTACGAAATTTTAGGTGTTTTTACGGACCCTGATTATACTAGATACATGAACGGTTATGTGACTTTAGGACAAAATGCTTACCCTGATCATGATGCCACAAAACTTGGTAAAAGGGATTTTGAGTACTCTGGAGGCCCACCTGGAAGTTTGACATCAGGTAGTGATGGTTGGGCTGTTTCAAATTCTAATAAAAGAATAACACTTTCAGCTGATAACGGTGAAAAAGGTGACTTCATTCGTGTGGTCACAAAAGCTGCAACAACAAATAACGAGCCCGTAGGTAATAATGATGCCGGTTATATCAATGAAGACGCCGAGTTGAATGTTGGTGATGGTGATGCCGCAAATGATGCTACGCCTGATGCATCGGGTGAACATACTGGTGATGTTTTATTAAATGATACTGATCTTGATAATGACCCACTGACTGTTAAGTCCATTAATGGAGGATCTCTTGGATCGCCAGTTGATGGCACTTATGGTACATTAACAATCTATTCAAATGGTCGATACACATACTCAGCTAATAAAGATGCTGCAGACGCTCTAGATCCTGGGGATACAGTCACCGATACCTTTACTTATACCGTTACTGATCTCACTGATGATGCAACCGCAACAATCACGATTACTATTGCAGGTTTAAATGATCCCATAACAGCTATAAACGATACAGATGCTGTGAATGAAGATGCAACCATTACTCGAAGTGTTTCAGACACACAAGAACTTGATCATGATGATACCGATCCAGACGGCGATGACGTATCTGGTAGCTTTACCATTACGGCAATTAGAACAGGAAGAGAATCTTCAAGCAGTGGAACAGCTGGTACAGTTGGACAAGCTCTAAATGGTACCTATGGTGTATTAACTGTTAATGCAAACGGTAGTTACACATATGTTGCAAATGGTAGAAGTGAAGATACACTTGCTGCAGGTGCCACTGCGATAGATTACTTTACGTATACGGTTAGAGATCACACAAGTAGTCCAAACGATACAGATACAGCTGAACTTGCAATAACTGTGACAGGAGTTGGTCCAAGTGCAAGCAATGATACTGGTAGTGTAAATGAAAATGCAACGTTAACTGCAAATGCTGGTGCAGGTGTAATCGCAAATGATACAGGTGGTGATACGGAAAATCTTGCAGTTACTAACATCAGTTCAAATTCTACTGGAAACAGCGGCAACGCTACTCAAGGTGTTCTCGGGACATATGGTACGCTAACCGTCGCAGCTGATGGCAGTTACACTTATGTTGCTAATACAGCAGCAGCCGAAGCTCTGGATGCAACAGATACTATTACTGATATTTTTACCTACACTGTCAAAGATGACAATGGTGTTAATGCAGATACAGCAACTCTTACGATTACGATAACAGGTCTTGACGATGATCCAGTTGGTAATAATGATGCAGGCGCAGTTAATGAGGATAAAACCCTCACTGTTAGCGCGGGAAGTGGCGTGTTATCAAATGATACTGATGCTGATGCAAGCGCAAGTCTCACAGTGTCTGCAATTGCGGGCGGTACGGTAGGTCAAGCTGTTACTGGTAACCATGGAACATTAACGCTCGCCGCAGATGGTTCTTATACGTATGTAGCTGACCAAAGTGATGCTGATGCACTTGCAGCTGATGCTACAGGAACAGATACATTCACTTATACTGTCAGCGATGGGGGTGGAACAACCAATACAGCAGATTTAGTCATCACAATAACTGGTGTAGGTCCACAAGCGGTTGCTGACACCGGCGCCGTCAATGAAAATGCTACTTTAACAGTAAATGAAGCATCTGGTGTAATCGATAACGATGATGATAACGCAAGCTTTGATGTTGAGAGTTTGGCTGTAACTGCGATCAACCACGCTGTTACTGGAAATAGTGGTAATGCTACAGACGCCGTTACTGGAACATACGGTGTTTTAACTATGGCAGCCAACGGTAGCTATCAATATGTGGCAAACCAAGCAGCAGCTGAAGCCCTTGATCCTAGCGAAACAGTTGATGATGTATTCACCTACACGGTTAAAGATGATGCCGACAGGAATGCAAGTATCGCAATGTTAACTATCACGGTGACTGGTATTAACGATGATATCACAGCAGTTGATGATACTGATGCTGTAAATGCTGGATCTACAATCACTCGAAGTGAAAGTGATACACAAGAACTCGATCACGACGATACTGACCCTGATGGTGATGATGTATCAGGTAGCTTTACTATTACCAATATCAGACATGGTTCTGATGATTATAACCCTGGTCAAGAAATTACGACATCAAAAGGTAGATTAACAGTCAATGCAAATGGTTCTTATACTTATATAGCTGATCAAAACGGTTCAACAAGTCTAGGAAACGGTGTATCAGCAGATGATGTCTTTACTTATACAGTAAGAGATCACAGTGGAGGTGATACAGATACTGCAACACTTACAATTACAATTACAGGTTCAAATAATACCCCTCCAGTAGCGGATGACGTAGCAGTGGACGGTAATCCTGCAACAGGATACATAACAGAAGACCAAACATTAACAGTTGGTGATGGCTCAACTGGGGTTTCAGGAACTGACGGTAATAAAAATAATGAAAGTGGAGATAATACAGGGGACGTTTTAAATAATGACACAGATGTAGATGGAGACACACTCACAGTTTCAGCTATTTCAGGAGGATCTGTCGGTGGCGCTGCGACAGGAACTTACGGAACGTTAACAATTCAAAGCAATGGTAGTTATACCTACAACGCAAACAATGCAAACTCGATAGCAAAAGATGCAACAGCAACTGATGTCTTTACTTATACAGTAAGTGATGGCAATGGTGGGT
The DNA here is from genome assembly GCA_902565955.1 of uncultured Pelagibacteraceae bacterium. GTDB lineage: Bacteria > Pseudomonadota > Alphaproteobacteria > Pelagibacterales > AG-422-B15 > CACNXQ01. The sequence continues at coordinate 11,790 of CACFGR010000010.1, forward strand.
TTGATACTGCCACAATAACCATTACTGTTTTAGGAGTAAATGATGCTCCAAGTGCAAGCAACGATACGAACACCGTTGATGAAGATGCTACAGCATCAAAAAATGCCGGAGCAGGAGTGCTTTCAAACGATAGTGATGCTGACACGGGTTCAAGTATGACGGTGACAGGAATTACTGGAGCATCAGCAGGTTCAGTTGGTGGATCAACTGATGGCACTTATGGTACTCTGACCCTCAATTCTGATGGCAGTTATTCGTATACTGCTGATAAAGCAGCTGCTGATGCACTGGCACATAACGCAACGGCAAATGATGTATTCACTTATACAGTCACAGATAATGAGGGGGCTACTGCTACGGCAACTCTGACTATCACGGTAACCGGTAAGGGACCTGTTGGTTCAGCAGATACAGCTACAGCAACCGAAAGTCAGACATTAACAGTCAATGAGGCAGGTGGAGTATTAACAAATGACTCTGGTGGAGATACGGAAAGTCTCGCCGTTACAAATATTGAGTCAGGTGGTACGGGTAATACAGGCACTGCTGGTCAAGGTGTTTTAGGGACTTATGGTACTTTGACTATTGCAGCTGATGGAAGCTACACATATACACCAAACACAGCTGCTGCAGAAGCATTAGATGGTGGTGATACTGTTACCGAAGTATTTACTTATACTGTAAAGGACGATGATGACAAAAACTCATCTACCGCAACGCTTACCTTTACAATAAATGGAGCTAACGATGCAATCGTTGCTGTTGATGATACAGATAGCGTTAACGAGGATGCAACGGTTACAAGATTAATCAGTGACGACCAAGAACTCGATCACGATGATACTGATGTTGATGGTGATGATACAAGTGGAAACTTTACAATTACTGATATCAGAACTGGTCCAAAGGATGGAACTGGAAATGACGGTACGGTTGGTGTAGCACTTACGGGTGAATTTGGAACTCTTACTGTTAATGCAGATGGTTCGTATACCTATGTTGCGGATCAGGATAAATCAGATCAATTGGCAACAAACCAAACAGGAACAGATATATTTACTTACACAGTAAGTGATGGCACTGAAACGTCAACCGGACAACTGACGTTCACTGTGACAGGTATTAATGATAACGATCCAGTCGCTGTAGATGACACAGACACAGTTAACCGTGATGCGTCGATCACCCGTGCTACTGGCACTGCATTAGCCATCAATGCTGATGATACAGATGCAGATGGTGAAACCTTAACTATTTCTGAAGTGCGTACAGGTCAAGTTGAAGGTGGAGGCAGAGGAGGTGCTGACTCTGTTGGAACCACACTTGTGGGCACGTATGGTACTTTGACTTTAAATGCTGATGGTAGTTATACATATACCGCTGATCAGGATGCAGCCAACTCACTTAAACGAGGTGATAGCGCAATAGATCATTTCAATTATACAGTTACCGATGGAACCAGGACAGATATTGGTGTCATTTCAATAACTGTTAAGGGTATCAGTGACCCACCTGTTCCTGTAGATGATACTCTAGATATTGGCGCGGGTACCCAGACAGAAAAAGATACATCTGAGGGAGTATTGAATAATGATACTGACCCTGATGGTGATACTTTATCCGTTAATACCATTCGAACAGGTGAAGAAACTGGCACTGGAACGTCAGGTACTATAGGTAAGCCACTTTCAGGAACATACGGTGATTTAACAATGAATGCTGATGGTAGCTATAGTTATAGCGCCGACAATGCAAAAGCACTAAATCCAGGAGAAACTGCAACTGAATACTTTACTTACACAGCAACTGATGGGGAGTCCTCTGTTGAAGCTCAAATCGCTATTACTGTCACAGGTAAAAACGATCCACCTGAGGTGGTCAATCCTGTGATACTTCCAACATATGTAACAGGCCAAAAAATTACACTAAGGCACAAACCAATTTTTGATGATCCTGACTCAGGTGCTTTTGATATTACTGAATATAAAATTATTGATCCCGAGACTGAAGCAGAAACCAGTTTACCCGATGGATTAAGGCTTAGAGAAAACAAACTCACAGGTAGAATTGATACGCCTGGTACATATTCGATTACAATCAGAGCTATTGACGGTGCAGGTCTCTATGCAGATTACACTTTTACTATAAGAGTTATTCCAGATGTGTTAGTTGTTGAACCAACAGATCCAGAACTACCACCTCAAGAATTTGATCTTAAGCCAGTTAAAAAAATAAAAGTGAACCCTGCAAAATCTGGAGAAATCACTAATGAATTAAATATCATTGATAATGATGGATTCACTCTTGATACTATTTCAATTGCAGATACCGCCTCTCTTTCTAAACCACTTAAATTCAATGGTGGTCTTAGATTAATGGATGCAGTTGCAAATGAGACTACTGGCACCGAAGATACAGATCTAAGAGTAGGTGTTAAATTAAATGACGATAACCAAAAAAATGTTGAATTATATTCTGGCCAACTTTCAAACGGTGATGCATTACCTGAATGGATTAAGGTAAATCCTGAAACTGGCGAGACGACCGCAGAAATGCCTGACGGTGTTGAAGAAGTTGAAGTTCAGTTAGTAGCTTTAGATAAAGATGGTAACACACGTGATATCAATATTGTCTTAGATAAAGCAAAGATTAAGGGTGACCAAGAGTTTGTTAGAGGCTTAGGTGATCAGACAAGGGTTGTTGTCGACAATGATGCAAACGTAAATCTGATCAGAGAGAATAATAATTCATCAAGTAATACAGCAAATAATAATTTGAACGCCCAAACAGATTTTGAAGGCACAATGAAATTAAGCAGCCTTCAAATGGATTCAGGCCAATTTACAGTCGATGTTATTGATGACAATCAATCAAATGTAAAAATGTACAAAGCAGAGCTAAAAGGTGGCGGAGTACTGCCTGATTGGATTACAATTGATCCTGAAACTGGAAAAATTGCAGCTGACCCTTCAAAAGGTAGAACAGGCTCAGCAGCTCCAGCGTTCTTAACTGAAAGCCTTCAAGTTCTTGAACTAAAAATTATTGCTGAGGATGAAGATGGAAAAGAAAGAGTTATTGAAGTTGAGATTGATCTTAATGAAATAACAGGAAATGAGTCTGATGAAGAAAACTCAGCAGCAAATGATGAAATTTCCTTCATTCCACTTGATGAACAATTAAAGCTACATGCTAAAGCAGCAGATAGCTATGGCGAAAAGATTGTATCTCTAGTAAGTTAATAATTACCTTTATGAACAAAATTGTAACATTTGCAGTAACGGCCTGCTGTATATTACTGCCTTATAATTTGTCAGCAGAAGAATATTCCACACGTGTTTTAGTAACTGCAACTGAAGAGGCAACACTCTCAAGTGAACTTGCTGCAAAAGTTGAGTCAATTCCAATTGATGAAGGATCTAAATTTAAAGAGTCTGATATTTTAATTAAATTTGATTGTTCATTTTATGAAGAACAAAGAAAAGTTGTTGAAGCACAATTAGAGAGTGCAAGAGTAACTCTAAAGAGCAATCAAGATCTTGCCTTGATGAGATCCATTGGTGAATATGAGGTTCAGTTATCAGAAATCGATGTAAAGCGTGCAGAAGCTGAATTACAGATTGCTAAACTCAATACAGATCGATGCATAATTAAAGCCCCTTACGATGGCAAAGTATCTAAAGTTTTTGTTAATGAGTTTGAGAGTATTGAAAGGCAGCAGCCATTGGTCGAAATCATTGGTTCTGGAATTCTTGAGGCTAAACTGATTGTTTCAAGCAAATGGCTGGCTTGGATTGATGAGGGTTATCCGATGGAAATCAGCATTGATGAAAATGGTCAAACATATAGTGCCAAAATTCATACAATCGGTGTTGATATTGATCCTGTTAGCCAAACCATCGACATTACTGCAAAATTTGATGAAAATTATGATACATTACTGCCAGGTATGAGTGGGACAGCAACGTTTTGAATGACAATACTTCAATAAAAATAGCAAGACTAATTACTCTTGAGAAAAAATTTCGGACAGCAGAAAACTTATCCGAACTTGGATTTGTTTGCGCAAATGAATTAAGAAGTGTTGTTGATTATAATTTTTTATTTTTTTTAACAAAATCTGCTACGGGTAGACAGAAAGTCCAAACGATCTCGGATATTTCAGTCGTTGATAGAACAGCGCCGACAGTTACGTTTGTTGAAAGATTAATAAATAAAAAGAAAGTTGAAACGGGAGTCTTTTCAGAAGTTTCAATTAGTGATTTAAGAGAAGATGGATCAAATTTAGACTTACCTGAAAATTTTCCAAATGAGTTAATGGTTGTTCCATTAATTTCAAGAACAAAAGGTGATTTAGGTTCTCTAGTAATTGTACGATCTGCTAAAGTTTCAAATACAGAAAAAGAACTGCTGCAGCACATTGCTGAAACATTCAGCCATGCATTGGACTCATTTTTATCAAGAGGATCGATTTTATCCTTTTTTGGTAGAATTTTCTCAGGTTGGCTAAAGTGGCTAGTATTATCAGCAATCGCATTTGCAATGTTTATGCCAATTAATATATCCGCTGTTGCGCCAGTTGAAGTTATTGCTAAAAATCCGTCAGTTGTTACATCGCCAGTGAATGGTGTAGTGAAAAAAGTATTAGTTAACACAAATGATGCTGTTGATATTGGTATGGAACTTGTAAAATTAGACGATCTCAATTTTAAATCTCAATACGAAATAAACTTACAAGAATTAGAAGTCGCTGAAGCAGAATTACTCAGGGCTAAACAATCCTCATTTACAAATGATGAGGCAAAAGCAAAGCTCGTTGAACTATCAACTGAAGTTGCGTTGAAGAAAAAGCAAGTTGCTTATGCCGAGGAACAATTAAAATATTCTGTCATAAAAGCGGAGGTTTCGGGAGTTGCCGTTGTTGAAGATTTTATTGATTGGCAAGGTCGTCCTGTAAATATAGGTGAAAAGATATTAACAATTGCCAATTCAAGTGATATTGAGTTCTTAATCTACCTACCAACTAAAGACTCACTTTTTATTGAAAAATCAGCAAGAGTTAAGGTTTTTCTAGACAGCAGTCCACTAAGCTCAATTGAAGGAAAAATATTAAGAACCTCTTACAAACCTGAATTAACAGCTGAAAATATTTTAGCTTATAAAATACACGCTAGCCTCGAGGATAATATTGAGCCGCCGCGTATTGGATTACGAGGATCAGCAAAAATTTACGGAGATCGGACATCTCTTTTTTATTATATCTTCAGAGTTCCAATCAACATCAGCAGACAGTTTTTAGGAATATAAATGATTGTACCGTCTATCCGACAAGATTTGAAACTTAGTGAGGGACCAAAGAAAGAAGACGGATCAGCATCGTGGCTTCTTTATGACTCATTAAGAAATAAATACTTTTCAATAAACAAAAAAGCATTTGATCTCCTTAAAAATTGGTCAAGTGGAATTGAGACGACAGAATTTATTGAAAAAATAAAAAGCAGTAATCTGTCTATTACACAAGAAGAAATTGAAGAATTTATCAATTTTCTAAACCTCAATAATTTAACTATTAAAAAAACAGGTGATGAAGTTAAATCTTTAGTCGTTCAAAAAGAGAAACTTAACAAGCATTGGCTATTAAAAATTATTCATAATTATTTGTTCTTTAAAATCCCTTTATTCAAACCAGGAAATGGTCTTGAAAACAGTTTGCCTTTTGCATTGTTTCTTGGGTCGCAAACCAGCAGACTTATAATTTATATTCTGGGGATTATTGGTATTTTTTTAACAATCCAAAACTATGAAACATTTTTAACAACATTTTCTTACTTCTTTAATGTTAATGGATTGATTTTATTCGGTATAACGATTGTTTTTGTAAAAGCCTTGCACGAACTTGGGCACGCATATGTTGCCACTTATTATAAATGCAAAGTTTCTTCAATTGGTCTTGCAATGCTGGTTTTTTTCCCCTTCTTGTACACAGATACAACCGATGCTTATAAATTAACTGACCATAGAAAACGCCTACTAATTAATTTTGCTGGCATGTTGACTGAATTGCATCTTGCCCTTCTTGCTACATTTGTTTGGGCTGTAGCCCCTGAAGGCGTTATCAAAAGTGCTTCATTTTTTATCGCAACTTCAAGCTGGATATCATCACTTCTTATTAATATCAGCCCGTTTATGCGATTTGATGGTTACTATGTGCTTTCAGATTTTCTTAAAGCGGAAAATCTTCAACCGCGCTCTTTTGCTTTGGGTCGATGGCAGATTAGAGAATGGATCTTTGGATTTAAATTCCAACCACCGGAACAACTCATGAGTCAAAGACGGTGGACTTTTATCATTTACGCATGGATGACATGGATATATCGCTTCTTCATATTTATTGGAATTGCCTTATTGGTTTATTATTTAACATTCAAAATTCTTGGCATAATTCTGTTCATTATTGAGATTGTTTGGTTCATTTTACTACCAATTTGGAGAGAAATTAAACAGTGGTGGGGACTCAGAAGGTACATGCGTTTTAATTGGAATTCTTTGAGATCATTTTTTATTTTCTCAATATTTTTGGCAGCAATGTTAGTTCCATGGCGAAGTTCACTCAGTCTTCCGGCAGTAATTGATCGAGGGGAAGTGGTCGATATCTATCCAACAGAAGCCTCTGAGATAAAAGAGATATTTGTTATCTCGGATCAACAAGTCGAAAAGGGTGATTTATTAATTACAATGATGAGTCCGTCTCTATCAAATAAAGTTGATAAGGCAATTGAGCGTGTAAAGATGATACAGCAAAAACTGGATCGTCGAATTGGATCAGAGGCTGATATGAGTAATCTCATGGTATTAGAAAACCAATTAAAAGTAGAATTTGAAATTCTTAAAAGTCTTAAAGAGGAAAATGAAAATCTATCAATTTACGCACCAATGAGTGGGGTAATCAAAGATCTAAAGTATTTAAATAATGGACAGTGGGTGAATATAAAAGAAAAATTATTTTCTATTGTTCAATTCAATGACACTAAAGTTGTTGCATTTATAAGTGAGAATGATTTGGATAAACTTGATGGTAATACAAGCGGGTATTTTGTTCCAAAAAATAATGAATTTGATGAAGCAGAAGTTGTCTTGGTTTCACAAAATAATACATCAACAGAAGAGCTTCCTTACTTATCATTAGTATCTACTTTTGGTGGATCAATTGCATCACGTGAAGTTAAGGGAGATGGAAAAGTTGTTTACCGACCAGAAGAAGCTTTATACCAGCTTAATTTTTCTACAAGTACGGAAGTTGAGACTGTTCAATGGCAAACAGCAGGTAAAGTAAAAATTCAGACTGAAAACTATAATATTTTTCAAAATTTATTTAATTTGATTTCATCAACATTAATCAGAGAAAGTGGATTTTAGTGGTGCCCCTAGCTGGTTACGCTCCAGCGGCTGATCATTACCAATGACCTGCTTTACTATTAAGCGATAGGGGCCCAATAGAAACTATTCTTTAGTGCCATAACCTTTTGTGATAGCAATTGCCACGCCAGCAACACAAATGCTTAAGAAAGCAACTAAAGAAATTACACTGACCCAAATATTAATATCGGATGCCCCATAAAAAGACCATCTCATACCATTCACAAGATATAAAACAGGATTAAAATAAGTTACATTTTGCCAAAATTCTGGAAGCATTTCTACGGTGTAAAGACTACCGCCTAAAAAAACTAAAGGAGTGACGATGATAAGTGGTACAACTTGCAACTGTTCAAAATTTTCACTGAGCAGTCCAATTAGAAATCCAAAAAGACTAAATGTAAGACATGTTAATACCAGAAGAAAAAGCATTAATAAGGGATATTGAATTTGCAGCTCAACAAAGAAAGTTGCAGTAATGAGTATAATGATGCCAACAATAAGTGATTTAGTTGCACTGGCTCCAACAAAACCAATAATAATTTCTAAAGAGGAAATGGGTGCAGCAAGAACCTCATAGATAGATCCCGTAAATTTTGGAAAAAATATTCCAAACGAAGAGTTTGATATACTTTGAGTTAACAAAGTTAACATCAATAAACCAGGTACAATAAAAGAACCGTAACTAACTCCTTCAATTTGAGGAATCATTCCTCCGATAACTGAACCAAATACAATAAAATATAAAGAAGTCGAGAGTACAGGTGAGAGTACGCTTTGAAAAAGAGTTCTTCTCATTCGATCCATTTCATGAAAATAAATTGCTCTAATTGCGTAAAAATTCATTATTTTTCCTTCACCAATTCTACAAAGATCTTTTCAAGCGAACTTTGTTCTGTATTTAAATCTTTTAACTTTAATCCAGCTTCTTTCATATCTTGTAAGAGAGAGGTTATTCCAGTTTGTTTACTTTGTGTATCGTATTGGTAATCAATTGATAAACCTTCATTAACTATCGTAAGCTTATAATTATTTAGTGACTCAGGTAATGTCTTAACAGTTTCATGCAAATCAATTGTTAGTGTTTTCTGACCCAAACTTTTTATTAAATTTGAAGTCTCATCAACTACAATCATCTCACCTTTATTAATAACTGCTACTCGGTCAGCAATTGCCTCTGCTTCTTCTATATAATGAGTTGTTAAAATTATTGTAACACCTTTATTTCTTAAATTCTTAATGACTTCCCACATGTCTTTTCTTAATTCGACATCAACACCTGCTGTTGGCTCATCAAGAAATAAGACTGAAGGTTCATGAGAAAGAGCTTTAGCAATCAAGACTCGTCTCTTCATTCCACCAGAAAGTTCGTTAATTTTGGAGTCTTTTTTATCCCACAAACTTAAATCTTTTAGTATTTTTTCAATATGTTGAGGATTAGGAGGTTTGCCGTATAAGCCTCTCGTATAAGACACATTGTTATAAACAATTTCAAATTGTTCTAAGGTCAGCTCCTGAGGTACAAGTCCAATTTGCGACCTAGTTTTTCTATAATCTTTTATAATATCGTAGTTACCAACCTCAACTGTCCCAATACTTGGTGTTACAATTCCGCAAATAATACTAATCAAAGTTGTTTTACCTGCACCATTAGGTCCAAGAAGTGCAAATATTTCATTCTGCTTGATATCTAAATTAATATTATTGAGCGCCTGAAATTGATTACTGTAAGTTTTAGATAAATTTTTTACTGAGACGACATTTTGCATCGGTCCCTTATACCAGCAAATTTTTGAAAATAAACACTTCTATCTTGTTTTGAACATATTTTTATCAAAATTGAGCCTTGCTTTTTAGGTATGTTTTTATCAAACATGAAAAAGTCGAAGATGAAACCTCAGTACATAAGAAGACAATCCTACAACGGTGAGTCGACTCTCGTGATTATTCCTTCAACCACAAAGCTTAAACTTTCTAGAACCCCTAAACTTTTATCAAGCTTTGTGATCGCGACAGGTTTCCTTGGCTTGATGTTTTTCTCCATTAGTGGCTAAAATCCTTTCGGTGCGTTTGTACTGGTACCGAAAAGATTAAAATTTTACTTCATATCAGATAATATTTGTTGTCTCGTATTCATCTTTTATCTAGAATTTTAGAGAATAAACAGGGGAAGAATTTATGTCAGTTTTAGATCGTTTCAGTGAAATCAGTTCCAAAATTTATATGGATGGTAAATTTTATAAAAGCCAATCAACGGAATCTATTGATGTTATTGACCCTGCAACTGAAAATAAGATTGGAGAAATTCCTGAGACTTCACAATCTGAAATTGATGAAGTTATATCGATTGCAAATAAAGCTCAAAAGGCCTGGAATCAAAAATCACCACTTGATCGAAGTCATGTTTTGCATGAGGTTGCAAACAAGATGGGCGAAATGGCCCCCTTATTTGCTGAAGCGCTAACAAGAGAAATGGGAAAGCCCTATAAAGAATCAATGGATGAAGTTCATTGGAGTATTCACAATATTCGTTTTTATGCAGAGATGGGCAGAGGTGAAACAGGAAAAGTTATAGGCTCTGCTGTTGAAGGACAGTTTCATTACACACTCAAACAACCTTTGGGTACATGCGTCTTAATCTTACCATTTAATTATCCAATGGTATTACTTGCATGGGAAGCTAGTGCTGCATTGGCTGCGGGGAATGCTGTCATTATCAAGCCTTCACAATACACATCTCTAACTACACTGTTATTTGCTGAAGCTTTCAAGGCTTTACCAGATGGATTGTTTCAAGTTGTAACAGGTGAAGCTGCGGCTGGAAAATCATTGGTTGAACATAAAGATACGCACATGGTTGCATTTACAGGAAGCGTTCCAGTTGGGGTAAGCATTGCTTCCAAGTGTGGTGAACTCATGAAAAGATCATTAATTGAAAATTCAGGTAATGACCCCTTCATAGTTATGCCTTCAGCTCCAATGGATATTACTGCACGAGCGGCTGCATTTTCTGCTTATATGAACTGTGGACAAATATGTGTTTCAGCTGAAAGATTTTTTGTGCATGAAAAAATTCATGATGAGTTTGTTGAAAAATTAATTGAAGAAACAAAAAAAATTAGAGTTGGTAATGGTCTTGATAAAGTTGATATGGGACCTATTGTTTCATCAAAAGAGAGAGACCGATACGAGAATGTTTTACACAAAGCTTTAGATGAAGGCGCAAAAGCTGTTGAGGGCGGAGGGCGACTAAGTCAGTTTAATAAAGGCTGGTTTGTTGCACCAACTGTGCTGATTGATTGCAATCATGAAATGAGCATATTTAACAATGAAAGTTTCGGTCCAGTAGCACCGATTTGTAAAGTATCTAGTTTTGAAGAGGCTATGGAGAAAGCAAATAACTCTAGATATGGGCTTGGTGCTAACATTTATACAAAAGATTTATCAGAGGGAATTCGTGCCTCAGAACAATTCCAGGCCGGAATGGTTTGGGTAAATGCTCCGTTGCTTGATAATGATGCTGGCCCTTTTGGAGGAACGAAGCTTTCTGGTATGGGTCGACAATTAGGTGCGGAGGGATTAGAGACATTCAGAGATACCAAAACTGTCATGATCGATCCTGATTGTCAGCCACAAGATTTCTGGTGGTTTCCATACTCAGATGAAGAAATGTATAAAAAATAATTTATTTACCAATCAAAAAAGCCGTGTACTCCTGTTTCGCCACGGTAATACTCAATCTTGCTTGCTGCCATTTCATACCCAACAATCGCAAGGTCCTCAATATTTTGGGTTTCTATTTTCATTGTTCCAGTAACATATACGGGTTCCCACCAAGCTAATCCTTCCCATGGGTTTTCAGCTTCCACATAAACGAGTTGATTAGGTGCTGGAGGCGGAACATGAATACATGCGCCTATATATGGAACCAACAGAAAGCTATTCACTCCTCGGCCAAATGTATCTAAAGGAAGTACATATCCTGGTATTTTAATTTCTTTATCAATCAAGCTTTTGTTGAATTTCACTTCTCCAGGGCTAAAGACCGCAGTCCATGGAATCAAATCATCCCAGTCTATTTCTTTGGGAACAGCATATGCGGCAGTTGTAATAAATAATAAAAGGATTATTAAATATTTTAATTTTCTCATCAGATTTTAATTGTCATCCCATCATTTATTGAGAACCAGTACGCTCTGATTGCAGGTAATAAGCTAACTATTATGGATGCAAAAATAAATGTCATGAACACATACATATCTTGTAAAGATAACATTTCAACATTCACCAAGATACCATAATTATAATCGATCCAAGGTTGCAAGATAGATAATGAGAAGAATAATAAAATAACACTTAACAAAATACTAAGCACAGATATAAAAATTGCTTCAAGCATCAACAGCCCAACAACCGTTCTAGGTGATGCTCCCATGGCCCTCCAAATTGCCATTTCTCGTCTTCTTTCACTTAAACTTGAAAACATAATAGCTGTCATGCCAATCAGTGTTGTAAATATGACAACAATTGATATGCCCAATAATAAATTTTCAACCACACCAACAACACGCCAGAGTTCCTGTAGCGCTGCACCAGGTAGAATCGCCGTCATTGCTTCCTCAGGATACTCATTAATCCATCGTTGAAGATTAAAGATTGTTAATTTTGATTTCACTCCAATGAGAGCGGCGGTAATATTTTTAGGAGTAAGATCCATTTTTCGGATTTCTTCAATGGGCGTTTCTTGCCCAGGAATTTTTGCTCCAGTAGACCAGTCAACATGTATTGCTTCAATTGCGGCCAAACTCACAATCACAGTATTGTCTACTGGCGTACCCGTTTTTTCTAATATTCCAGAAACTCTGAATGGTTGATCGTCATGCTCTGAAAATGATTGAAGGCCATGCGCTACGATTAATGGCGTGTCTATGTCATACCCTAGTTTTTCAGCAACTCCAGCACCCAACACTACGTCATAAATATCTTCAAACAAGTATCCTTTATCAATATTAATTGATTGACCACCTCTATACTTATAACGAGTAAAGAAGTCTTTATTTGTTCCCATAACCCGAAAACCTTTATGGCTGTCACCAAGTGAGATTGGTACTGCCCAATCAACTTCTTCTTTATTCACAACATCCAAGTAGCTTTCCCAGGTGATGTTATTGGTAGCATTGCCAATCCTAAATACAGAGTAGAGCATCAATTGAACTGAGCTTGCTCTTGCACCAATAATTAAGTCTGTTTGAGAAATTGTATCTGTAAAACTTGTGTAAGCAGATGTTCTTAATTTTTCTACACTCATGTAAAGCATTAGAGAAAAAGAAATTGCAATAACGGTCATGCCTACAGTTACTAATCTTGCGTAGAGAGAGCTCAATGAAAGTTTTAACAACATATCTAATCTTCTCGGGTTAACACTTCATTGATATCTATTAATCGATCAAATCGTTCAGCAAGCGATCTATCATGAGATACCATAAGTAAAGTTGATTTGTTATTCGAAATCTGTTCAAACATGAGGTCTAAAAAAATTTGTTGTGCATCTGTATCTAGCGAAGATGTGGGTTCATCTGCAATAACTAAGGAAGGATTGCCTATCAATGCCCTTGCCACGGCTACTCTTTGTTGCTGCCCAACACTAAGACTACTTGCTTTATATTGATCAATATCATCAGGTAACCTCAATTGTTTGCAAAGATTTAAGGCCGACTCTCTTTGATTAGTTACATTAGCAGATCTTACTTTTGAGAAATAAAGAGGCAGAACAATATTATCTATAACATTTGCATATGGGAGCAGATTAAATTGCTGAAAAATAATACCTATATTATCTGCTCGATGTTCATCTTTAGTTTTAGAAGAAAGCTTATTTATCGTACTTCCATTAATTGATATGCTCCCACTTAAAGGATTTAAAAATCCACAAATTAATGAAAGAAGAGTTGTCTTGCCTGAGCCACTCTCTCCCAACAAAAGAACCTTTTCACCTTTATTGATCTCGAAATTGGGGACAAATATTTTAAAGCTACTTTTTTTTGACCAATAAAATCTTACAGAGTCAATTTTAATAATATTTTCATCCAATTAGATTTTTCCTTTTAAGTCTATGAAAGGCTTATCTCCTTCCACTTCAAAACTCGTGGATCCAACTTCAGATACAAATTGTATTTCAAGCTCTCCAGAGTTAGGAAAAGTAGTAAAATATGGAAAGTCTATTCTGTCAATTTCTTTTACGTTACCGCATGTAAATGAATAGTGAGCAACAAACTCATTATGAGCTTCTTCTTCATGCTCATCATGATAATGCTCATCCTCATGATCATGTTCATCCTCGTGATCATGCTCATCTTCGTGCTCATGTTCATCCTCGTGATCATGCTCATCTTCATGATCATGCTCATCTTCGTGCTCATCTCCCTGATTTATTTCAATAACAGCATCGACTAAATTACAATTTCCACTGCTAGATAAAGTAAAGATGTTTTCAAAATCTTGAAATTTAGAAAGAGCTGAATTTACCAATGCTATATCACTATCACTTTTTGCTTCATACTCGAACCCAACAATATCTGCGCCAGGTATCATAAATTCCAGACTCATTGCATTGCCCTCTACAGCAATATTTAACTCACCAACTCCATGTTCATGTTTGTCAACTTGCCTTGTTTCTTCTGCGGCTACAACTGATATCATCGCAGACATTAATAGTGAACAGTAAATACTTCTTTTCATTTTATCTCCTGAGAATTTTTTTTAAAAATCTTATTGAAAAAATATTTAGGTGTCTAGAAAAAATGTTACTTTATAACATTTAAATTTTAATGTTTTGTATTTTCAATTTGTTTATTTTTACAAGATTTACAAGTTCCAAAAAACTCTAAATTATATCCATCAAATACTGTTCCATCTTTATCTCTAAAATCTTTTAAATTTTTGAATAGTTTTGGATCATTAATTTCAGAGACAATTTCACACGAATTACAAATAGAAAAAATAGTTTTATGGGGTGTGTCACAGTTTGAAATTTTGCAAGCAACAAATGAGTTTTGACTCTCAACTCGATGAATTTTTCCAATTTCAATTAATTTGTCCAATGCCCTATAAACTTGGGGAGGCGCATTAATTCCTTTTTTTTGAACATTAGATAAGATTGAATATGCTTTAACAGGCTTTTTATTCTTCTGAATGAAGTCTAAAACAATTTTTTGATTTTTTGATAATGATTTACTCTTCTTATCCATAGTTTCTTTTTCTGATTCCTATTAATGATAAGATAAATAAAATTAGCGCAACTACAACTATTGTTGGTCCCGAAGATGTGTTAATTTCAAATGAAGTATATAATCCGATAAACACTGATAAAAGACCGCCAATAATTGATAAAATAACCATTTGTTTTGGATTATTAGATAAATTACGAGCCATTGTTGTAGGGATAATCAGCATTCCAGTAATTAGTAATAATCCTACCATTTTTATTGAAATTGCTATGAGTGCGGCCAGCAAAATCGTGAAAATTGCATTAACTCTCTCTGGATTCATGCCCTCGGCTTCAGCGAGCTCATAGTTTACTGTTGAGGCAAATAACGGTTTCCAAATAAACCATAAAACTAAAAGAATAATGGCTCCACCTATCCAAATAGCAAGCAAGTCATTTACATTTACTGAGAGTATATCTCCAAATAGAACTCCCATAATATCAAATCGAATAAAAGATAAAAAACCCAGTATTACCAAGCCCACTGCTAGTGAGGAATGAGATAACAAACCTAACAGAGCATCGCTTGGTAAGTTAGTCGTTTTCTGTAATCTTAATAATAGAAGAGCAATTAGAGATGATACAGTAAATATTGTAAGTGATATGTTTAGATCAAATGCAACAGACAACAAAACTCCCAACAAAGCTGAATGAGCTAAAGTGTCACCAAAAAAAGACAAACGTCGCCATACAACAAAGCATCCAAGTGGACCAGTAACAAGAGCAATCCCAATTCCTGCTATTAAAGCTCTGAATAAGAAATCATCAAACATTATCTTTTACTATGTCTCCATCAGCAGTGTGTACATGGTCGTGGTCATGTTCATATATTGATAACAGTTGTGATGATTTTTCACCAAATAATTCCTTGTAGTGTTTGTCACGCGCCACATCTACAGGTGTACCTGAACAGCATACATGACCATTTAGGCAAACTACATAATCAGTAGCCGACATAACTACATGTAAATCATGAGAAATCAGAAGAATGCCACAATTCAATGTTTCAGAAATCTTCTTAATGAGTCCATACAACGCAACTTCACCAGCAAAATCAACTCCCTGGACTGGTTCGTCTAACACTAAGAGTTCAGGTTTTTTTGCAATAGCTCTAGCAAGTAGTACTCTTTGGAATTCACCCCCAGATAGGTCTCTGAGATTTCTCGATATTAAATGATCAACACCAGTTAAAGTTAAAGCATCATTTATCTCTTGAGGTTCTAAATCTTCTGTTAAAACCATAAAATCCATGACTCTTACTGGCAAAGTCCAATCTATTGATACTTTCTGGGGAACGTACGAGATTTTTTTTGTAAATCTCTCAACACTTCCTTCAATTCTTTTGAAAAGACCAAGGGTAATTTTTGCAGTTGTAGATTTTCCTGATCCATTGGGACCTATAATTGTAACTATTTTACCCCTATGAATTTCTAAATTAACATCCTTTACAAGCCATTTGCCGTTCTTATGGATCCCAGCATTAGAGATTTTTACAAGGACATTTGGATTGTTATTCATAAAAAACTTGCTATTAAATTTTTGTTATATTATAACACTATACTCAATTATTAATGAAAGCAATAATACTATGAAATTACAACATAAATTTGGTCTCTTACTATCTTCTCTATCTCTATTCTCCTTTATTTCTTCTGCTGAGGCTGAACCAAAAGTTGTAACATCAATAAAACCAATACATTCACTTGTAAGTTATGTTATGGACGGCGTTGGGCGTCCTGATTTGCTAGTTGATGGAAGCTCTTCTCCTCATACATTTCAGTTGAAACCTTCACACGCTACAATGCTACAAGAAGCAGATATCGTTTTTTGGATTGGAGAAGACTTAGAGTCGTTCTTGGAAACACCTCTTGACTCAATTGCTGCCAATGCAAAAAGAGTAACACTTATGGATTCTGATCAGATTGAGCTATTAAAATTTAGAGAGAAAAATGTTTTTGACGATCATCACGATGATCATGATGAACACGAAGATCATGCTGATGGACATGACGAACATGACGAACATGATGAACACGAAGGACATGATGATCATGACGAACACGACGAACATGATGAACACGAAGGACATGATGATCATGACGAACACGATGAACATGACGAACACGACGAACATGACGAACATGACGAACATGAAGGACATGATGATCACGCCCATCATCACGGTGAGCACGATATACATTTCTGGCTCGATCCAGAAATCGCTAAATCAATTGTAAATATTACTGCAAGGGAGCTCTCAGAAATAGATCCTACTAATAAATCGACTTATGAAAAAAATGCAGCAAATGCTATAGATGATCTTGAAGAATTAATAAACGTAACAAGATCTAAAATTAACAGCGATGCTACGTACATTGTTTTCCATGACGCTTATCAGTATTTTGAGCAAAGGTTTGGAATTGAGGTCATTGGAGCTTTAACAGTAAATCCTGAGGTACTTCCTGGAGCTAAACAACTTTCTGAAATTAGGGAAGTCATAGAGCATGAGAATGTGAATTGCCTATTCTCAGAACCACAATTCAATCCAAGTATTGCAAATACAATTGCTAAAGATACTGGTATCAAAGCTGCAGTTTTGGATCCGCTTGGAGCTGAATTAGAGCCTGGAAAAGATCTTTATTTTGAACTTATAAGCGATATGGCATCTTCATTTGAGAATTGCTAAATAATCTCAAAAGTATTTGTTTTGGAATTATAGGCGTGAATATTGCCTGAACCAATATCATTCCATAAACCAAAAATTTTGATCTCATTTGTTTCTATTCCTCTTTTTATAAATGGGTAAGATTTGAGATTATCAATTGAAGTAATGATGCTAATTTTTTCAAGCGAACCTATTGCATCTTTATCATTTTGATCTGATAGCTTTTTATAAGCAGGTAACAACAATTTTAGCCAATTAGCGATCGAGGTGTTTTCATCAAGTTTATCATCTTTACAGAGATGATATCCGTTCTTTATACCACCACACCCTGAATGACCTAGTATAACTATATTTTTTATATTCAGCGCTGTAATGCCAAATTCAATCGCTGCAATTGTTCCGCTATGTTCCGTTAAATATTCGTAAGGTGGCACTAGATTAGCTATATTCCTGTGGACTAATATTTCGCCTGCCTTAGTTTGAAATATTGCATTAGGATCAACTCTTGAGTCAACGCATGAAATTATAATGTATTCTGGCGATTGACCTTCTTTTGCAAGTTTTTCAAAATGCATTTTATCTTTTGAAAAACTATTTTCTTTCCAGTTTAAATATTTATCGATGAGATCTTTTGGTAACATGATTTAATTATTTTTTATCCATATAGGTGAAGACCATGCCATCTCACGCATAATTTTTGGATAATTTTTAGCAGGTTTTTCATCAATTCTAATACTATCATAAGTTGACCAACGACAAGTAGGATTTTCAATAGCTCTTGCATAATAAAATGTATTTTGATCAGGTGTATATTCAGTATCAGTCCAAATTACTTCTAATTGATCAGATCCATAGTTTTCATCGAAAGAACAATTTTCAAAATTTACACTTGCTTTAGTTTCTTTGCATTTGTTGTTTCTATTATTGATTTCTCTATCATCGCTACAAATCACATCGTATACCTCTTCATTAATATTACCGTTCTCAGTCCACCCTTTGATAATTTGAATTTTGTCTAAAGGCGCGCTCAACGAATCTCTTTCAGCAGTAATATAAAATTTAGGTTGTTGCATCGAACTATTCATTACTGTACTTCCCATTGGATAACCATTTTTATAAGACTCAGCTATTGGGTCTAATGAGTTTAGTAATTCTTCTGTACCATTAAAATTTAGAAAAAATCTTAATTGAATTCGCGTACCACTGGTTGCATAAACCTCTTTTTTTTGCATTGCCTCAAACAATGTATCTCTATTATTTTCCTCAGCCCAAATTGCAGCTAGTCCACCTGGATTATTTACTAGTTGAGTTAAAAGTAAGCCATCCTTCACCCTCACTTTAGATGGCCCAACAAAACTAGTGCGACCTCTATAATCCCATTCCTCAGTATCCCCAGGATTTGAATTATGTGAGTCAGAACTACCAATCATTCCAAAATCAAGTGGATTAAAGCCTATTTCATCTTCGAGGGTCAGACCAATTTTTAGACCATCGCGTGCCATAGAGGTTTCCTGAATACAAAGAGTATCATTTTCTTTTTTACACTTTGGATAAAACTGCTCAATATCGCATTCTTCATCTGTACTTCCAAAAAACGTACTGCACTCAGAACTCCCTTTATCTTGAAAAATTTCAACTAACGGTTCGTTATCATTTCTGAGTTTCCAATCATCAATTGTATATTTATCATTGTCTATGGTGTGATTTGCAAACGCATATCCCCATGATCTATTACCGTTGTGCGGTATAGTCATAAATTCACATGGATGATTGCAGTTTTCTATTAATTTTTTCCACAAATCAATGGCTGTATGTGCATCAAACAGCGAATAAGCTTTTTCTGGAACTGTATTATTTTTAAATATCACGTTCCTGTGATTGTATCCACCATCAGGTAACGTAGGTGAATATTCGTATGCTACGA
>CACFGR010000011.1 GCA_902565955.1 uncultured Pelagibacteraceae bacterium
TATTATTGAAACACCAATAATATCAAACTTCAAAGAAGGCTTAAATGTTCTTGAATATTTCAATTCTACTCACGGTGCTAGAAAAGGACTAGCTGACACAGCTTTGAAGACTGCCAATTCTGGCTATCTTACAAGAAGGCTATGTGATGTTGCGCAAGATTGCACAATTTCTGAATATGATTGTGGAACAGATAATGGAGTGTGGATTACAGATGTTGTTGAAGGTGGTGAGGTAATCATATCAATAGCAGACAGAATCTTAGGTAGATTTTTACAAAAAGAAATTAATCATCCAGTTTCAAGCGATAATATCGCTAAAAAAGACGACTATATGGATGAGAATCTTGCTGAAAAGGTAGAAACAGCAGGAGTACAAAATGCTTATATTAGATCACCACTAACCTGCGATAGTAAACGAGGTATTTGTGTAAAATGTTATGGTCGAGATTTGGCAAGGGGTTTCCTTGTAAACGAAGGTGAAGCAGTTGGTATGATTGCCGCGCAATCAATTGGAGAACCTGGAACTCAACTGACAATGAGAACATTTCATATTGGTGGAGCCGCTCAAATAAATGATCAATCGTTTATAGAAATCGGCACAGATGGAATTTTTAAAATTTTGAACAAGAATACAGTAGAAGATAGCAATAACGATCTAATCGTTATGGGTAGAAATTGTCAATTAGCGATTCAGGATGAAAATGGGAGAGAACTTGCAAACTATAAAGTCCCATATGGAACTAAAATTCTTGTAGAAGAAGATTCTAAAGTTAAAAAAGGGACAAAAATTTGTGAATGGGATCCATTTACAAATCCAGTTATCTCTGAAAAATCTGGTGTAGCCAATTACGTTGATATGGAAGAAGGCATTTCTTTAATTGAGGAAACTGAGGAAAAAACAGGCCTAACGTACACAAAAGTAAAGGACTGGAAATCTGATGCAAAGGGAAGTGATTTAAAGCCTAGAATTACTCTAAGGGACGAAAAGGGTGAGGTAATCTTATTAGCCAATGGTAATGAGGCTAGATATTTCCTTCCTCCTGACTCCATTCTTTCAGTTTCCGATGGGTCTGAAGTTCATGCTGGCGATGTATTAGCTAGAACGCCTAAGGCAGCATCAAAGACGAAAGATATCACTGGCGGCTTGCCAAGAGTTGCAGAGCTCTTTGAAGCAAGAAAACCAAAGGATCATGCAATCATATCTGAAACAACTGGCATTATATCTTTTGGTAAGGATATTAGAGGTAAACAAAAGGTCATCATCACTCCAGAAAAAGACGGTGAGCCCATAGAGGTTTTAATTCCAAAAGGGAAACATATTGCCTATCAGGAAGGTGAACTCATTGAAAAAGGGGATTATTTACTCGATGGGAATCCTGACCCTCATGATATATTGGAAATATTAGGGATAGAGGCTTTAGCCGACTATCTTATAAACGAAGTACAAGAAGTATACCGTTTACAGGGAGTTTTAATAAATGATAAGCATATTGAAGTTTTGTGTAGGCAAATGTTACAAAAGGTCCATGTAACTGAAATAGGTGAAAGTTCTTTCATTCAAGGAGAAGAGATAGATAGATTTGAATTTTTAGTAACTAACGAAAAGCTTATTGAGGAGGGTAAAAAACCCGCAACAGCAAAACCGGTACTATTAGGTATTACCAAAGCTTCACTGCAAACAAGATCATTTATTTCAGCGGCTTCTTTCCAAGAAACTACAAGAATACTTACTGACGCTTCAATTAAGGGTAAAATGGATAGGTTAGAAGGGCTGAAAGAAAATGTAATTGTTGGAAGGTTAATCCCAGCAGGAACAGGCAGGACGTTTAATCAAATTGAAAACAAAGCTAAAATGTTAGATAAAGAAGCAAAAATTGAAATAGAGGCAATTCAACAAAAAAAAGAGCAAGAATCTGCTGAAATCCAAGAAAATTCATAATAAATTTTGTTGACCTGAACTGCTTATTAAGTATTATGCGTCATTCTTAAATAGTAGGCGGTAGAGCAATCTAAACGCTACTTTTTATTAGATTTTAATAACTGTTAACAATTTTTAGTAATTGAAACTGGAGAGTTTTTATGCCGACGATAAGTCAGCTCATAAGGAAGCCTAGAACTAAGGTTCAAAAAAGAAACAAGGTTCCAGCATTAAAAGCTAATCCTCAAAAAAGAGGTGTATGTACTAGAGTTTACACTACCACTCCAAAAAAACCGAATTCAGCATTGAGAAAAGTAGCAAGAGTTAGGCTAACAAATGGTTTTGAAGTTACAAGCTACATTGGTGGAGAAGGTCATAATTTACAAGAACACTCAGTAATATTAATCCGAGGTGGTAGAGTAAAAGATTTGCCTGGTGTTCGTTACCACACAGTAAGAGGAGTATTGGATACTCAAGGGGTGGGAGAAAGAAAGCAACGACGCTCATTGTACGGAACAAAGAAACCAAAGTAAATGTCAAGAAGAAGAAAAGCACAAATTCGAAAAGTTTTACCAGATCCAGTTCATGGGAGCTTGGTGCTATCAAAATTTACTAATGCGATTATGTTAGATGGAAAAAAGACTGTAGCGGAGTCAATTATAAGAAAGTCATTTTTGAATATTAAAAGTAAAACAGGTGAGTCTCCTATGAATGTATTCAATAAAGCTATAGAAAATGTAAGGCCACTTGTTGAGGTAAGATCTAGACGTGTTGGTGGAGCAACATACCAAGTTCCTGTTGAGGTAAAAACGAATAGAGCGCAAGCTTTAGCAATTAGATGGATTGTTAATGCAATAAGAAATCGTAAAGAAAAAAGTTTGGTAGATAAATTAAGTTCTGAATTAATGGATGCTGCTGGCAACAAAGGATCGGCAATAAAAAAAAGAGAAGATACTCATAAAATGGCAGAAGCAAATAAAGCCTTTGCACACTTCAGGTGGTAATATGACAAGAGAATATGCATTACAGAAATATCGAAACATAGGAATTATGGCTCATATTGATGCAGGCAAAACCACTACAACAGAGAGAATTCTCTACTATACTGGCAAAAGTCACAAAATCGGAGAAGTTCATGACGGTGCAGCAACAATGGACTGGATGGAACAAGAACAAGAAAGAGGGATCACAATCACCTCAGCAGCAACTACATGTTTTTGGAATGATCATAGAATTAATATAATTGATACTCCAGGCCACGTTGACTTTACTATTGAAGTAGAGAGATCACTTAGAGTTCTTGACGGTGCTGTCGCAGTATTTGATGGTGTAGCTGGTGTTGAACCCCAGACAGAAACTGTATGGAGACAAGCGAATAGATACAAGGTTCCAAGAATGTGCTTTGTTAACAAAATGGATCGTACCGGAGCTGATTTCTATAAATGTCTTGATATGATCAAAGACAGACTTCAAGCAAATGCTTTAGTTTTACAAATTCCCTATGGAAGTGAATCTGATCTTAAGGGTGTTATTGACTTGGTAAAAAATAAAGCAATTGTTTGGGCAAATGAAGACCTTGGAGCTAAATACGAGTACGCAGAGATTCCAGAAGAATTAAAAGAGACTGCAGAAAAATATCGATCTGAAATGGTTGAAATGGCAGTTGAGCAGGATGAAGAGGTTTTAGAAAAATACTTAGATGGGGAAGAGCCTGATGAAGAAACTCTCAACCGTTGTATTAGAAAAGGTACGATTAATTTTGAGTTTGTTCCAATTTTAACAGGTAGTGCATTTAAAAATAAAGGTGTACAACCTCTCCTTGATGCTATTGTAAACTTTATGCCGGATCCCAGTGAGGTACAACAAGCAACAGGTAACATACCAGGAAAAGAAGAAGAAGAGGTTAGAAAAGCATCAGATGAAGAGCCTTTTTCTGCATTAGCATTTAAAGTTGCTAATGACCCTTTCGTTGGCTCCCTTACGTTCACTAGAATCTATTCAGGAAAGTTAGAGGCTGGTTCTACAATCATGAATTCTGTGAAAGGTGATAAGGAGAGAATCGGAAGAATGTTACTTATGCATGCAAATAACAGAGAAGATATTAAAACTGCTTACGCTGGTGATATTGTTGCGATAGCGGGACTGAAAGATACTATAACTGGTGAAACTTTATGTGACTCTCAAAAGCCAATCATCTTAGAGTCAATGGATTTTCCAGATCCAGTAATTGAAATTGCAGTTGAACCAAAAACAAAAGCTGACCAAGAAAAAATGGGTGAAGCGCTTGCTCGACTTGCGAAAGAAGACCCTTCTTTTAGAGTAACTTCTGATGATGAGTCCGGGCAAACTGTTATCAAAGGAATGGGAGAACTTCATTTGGATATTATTGTTGATAGAATGAAACGTGAGTTCAAGGTTGAAGCTAATGTGGGAGCTCCGCAGGTTGCCTATAGAGAAACTATATCAAAAGAAGTTGAAGTCACATATACTCATAAAAAACAAAGTGGAGGAGCCGGTCAGTTCGCTGAAGTAAAGATCATTGTCGAGGGATGTGAACCGGGGACAGGAAGATTATTTGAAGACAAGATTAAGGGAGGTAATATACCTAAAGAGTATATCCCAGGAGTTGAAAAAGGAATTGAGGGCGTTGCTGATACTGGCGTCATAGCTGGCTTCCCTATAATTGATTATAAAGTAACATTAATCGATGGAAAATATCACGATGTAGACTCTAGCAGTTTAGCTTTTGAGATTGCTGGAAGGATGGCATTTAAAGACGCTTGTCAAAAAGCAGGCCCAAAACTTCTTGAGCCTGTTATGAGAGTTGAGGTGGTTACGCCTGAAGAGTTTATGGGCGATGTTATAGGCGATTTGAGTAGTCGAAGAGGTCAAGTAAGTGGAAGTGAAGCTAGAGGTAATACAACAGCAATTAGCTCAATGGTGCCTCTTGCCAATATGTTTGGCTATGTCAATACGTTACGGTCTATGACTCAGGGAAGAGCTCAATATTCAATGTTTTTTGATCATTATGAGCAAGTACCTCAAAACGTTCAAGATGAGGTAAAAGCAAAATTTGCATAGGTAATTAAAATGGAAAATCAAAATATCAAAATAAGATTGAAGGCTTTTGACCATGGTGTACTCGATAAATCATCAGTAGAAATCGTTGATACAGCTAAAAGAACTGGAGCAATGGTGAAAGGACCAATACCGTTACCTACAAATAATGAGAAGTTTACAGTTCTTCGATCTCCCCATGTTAACAAAAAAAGTAGAGAGCAATTCGAGATCAGGACTCATAAGAGATTAATAGAGATAGTTGATCCAACGCCACAAACAGTCGATGCACTAATGAAATTAGATTTAGCTTCAGGAGTTGATGTAGAAATCAAATTATAAGATATGAGATCAGGTATTATAGCAAAAAAGATTGGAATGAGTAATGTGTACACACAAAGTGGAACAAATATTCCTGTTACTGTACTTCATGTTGAAAATTGTAAAATTATTGATCGAATTACATCAGAAAATGAAAATTCAGATAAGGTATTGGTTGGTGCCTGCAAGTTAAAAAAAACATCAAAATCACAGAAGGGCTTCTTTGATAAAAAAAAATCAGATGCTTATAGATATCTTAGAGAGTTTAAAATTAGTAAAGACCAAGAGATTAAAAGTGGAGATGAATTGAAAGCAAGTCATTTTAAAGAAGGTCAGTTTATTGATATATCTGGTTGCACGAAAGGCAAAGGATTTGCTGGGGTAATGAAACGTCATAATTTTTCCGGCTTGAGAGCCTCTCATGGTGTTTCAGTCTCACACCGAAGCCATGGTTCTACAGGTCAGTGCCAAGACCCTGGTAAAGTTTTCAAGGGAAAAAAGATGGCTGGACAGTACGGAGATGTTCATAAAACTCTTCAAAGCTTGCAGGTTGTAAAAATTGATGAACAAAAAAATTTAATTTGTGTAAAAGGAGCTACACCTGGCTCAAGGGGAACTTGGTTAGTTGTTGAGGACTCGATTAAAAAAGATGGCATCAAAGAAATAGAGGCTACACCATCAAAATCAGAAAAAGAAGTCAAGAAGGAAAAATAAGTAAATGCAAATTGACATGCACAAAATAGATGGAAAAAAGAGTGGATTGGTCAATTTGAAAGATCAATTATTCAATAGTAAATCCGATTTAAGTGTTGTTGGCTCTCTAGTTAGATGGAATGAGTCTAACCAGAAACCTCTAAGAGCTAGGACTAAAAACAGATCTGAAGTAAAAGGAACAACACAAAAGCTAGGAAGACAAAAGGGAAGTGGAGGAGCTAGGCACGGCTCCAAAAAGGCAAATATATTTAGAAGTGGCGGAATGGCGCATAACTTAAGAGGAGTTCGTTCATTAAAGAAGATGCCAAAACGTACTAGGCAAGAGGCTTTGAAACATATTCTTTCTGATAAACTCAAGAATAACAATCTGATAATCATTGAAGAGCTTAAAATTGCTGAGCCAAAGACAAAATCACTTGTTAAAAGCCTCTCAGATTTGAATGTACACTCTGCACTCATATTAGAGGGCGATAAACCTGATAATAATTTTGCATTGGCATCAAGAAATTTAAAAAATATAAAGTACTCAAGTGTAAACAATTTTAATGCGCTCGATTTACTTGGATTTGAAAAATTGATCATGAGCAAGAATGCCTTAGAAATACTTGAAAGTAGGGTTAATTAAGATGGCTACAATTAAAAATTTTAAAACAATAATCAAACCTATTATTACAGAGAAGTCATCAATGGGCTCAGAGTATAATCAAGTTACATTCCAGGTTCAGAAAACAAGTTCAAAGAGAGAAATTAAGTTGGCAATTGAAAATATTTTTAAAGTTAAAGTAAAAAAAGTTAATACTTCGATCGTTAAAGGAAAGCTTAAATCATTTAGGGGTTCTCTTGGTAAAAGGTCGGATTACAAGAAGGCTTTTGTTACCCTCGAAGATGGTCAAACAATTGATATTAATGCTGGAGTATAAATAAATGGCACTTAAAAAATTCAGACCTAATACACCCGGAACTAGAGGCCTTACTCTAGTTGATAAAAAGGGATTATGGAATGGTAAACCTGTGAAATCACTTACTACTGGTATCTCTAAAAAAGGTGGACGCAATAATACAGGCAGGATCACCATGAGAAGAAAAGGTGGTGGGCATAAATCTAAATATAGAATAATTGATTTTAAAAGAAATAAGATAGATGTGAGTGCGACTGTAGAAAGAATAGAATACGATCCAAATAGATCTTCATATATAGCATTGATTAAATATGATGACGGTATTCAAAGCTATATATTGGCACCAAAGGATATAAAGGTTGGAGATAAAGTCATTTCTGGATCAAAAAAAGAAATCAGAGATGGAAATTGCATGCCCATGTCTGACATACCTGTAGGCATTGACATTCATAATATCGAATTAAAACCAGGAAGCGGCGCTCAATTAGCAAGATCTGCAGGTACATCAACTCAAATAGTTGGAAAATCGAATGGTTATGTCGCTATTAAGTTACCTTCGGGTGAACAGAGAAAAATTAGAGAGGAATGTCGTGCTACGATAGGTGTTTTATCAAATATTGATAAAAAAAACCAAAAGCTTGGAAAGGCTGGTAGGAATAGGTGGCTTGGTATAAGACCATCTGTAAGAGGAGTTGCAATGAATCCTATCGATCATCCACATGGTGGAGGTGAAGGTAAAACTTCTGGTGGAAGAGATCCTGTAACTCCATGGGGTAAACCTACAAAGGGAAAGAAGACAAGAAATAATAAAAGAACTGATAAATTTATAATTAAAAGAAAAACGGATAAGAAAGCAAGAATAGAGGTATAAATGACAAGATCTGTTTGGAAGGGGCCATTTGTTGATAGCCATTTATTAAAAAAAGTAAAAGCGGCATCCGATTCTGGTGGCAATAGCGTTATTAAGACTTGGTCTAGACGATCAACTATACTGCCTGAATTTGTTGGTGTAAATTTTGCGGTTCACAATGGCAAAAGATTTATACCTGTAAACGTAACTGAGGACATGGTTGGCCATAAACTTGGAGAGTTCTCTCCTACAAGAACTTTTAATGGTCACACAGGTGATAAGAAAACGAAGTAAATATGAGACAACTTGTAAGAAAAGATAACGAAGCATATGCAATTCAAAGGAACATGAGAGTGAGTCCGTCAAAAGCCAATGCAGTACTTGAAATGATTAGAGGCAAAAAGGCATCTGAAGCGCTAAACTTATTAAAATTTTCGTCTAGAGGAGTAGCTAAAAATATTTCTAAAGTTTTAAATAGTGCAATTGCTAATGCCGAAAACAATCATCAGTTGGATATTGATATTTTAAAAGTCACTGAAGCATATTGTGGTAAAGGTATGGTAATGAAAAGATGGAGAGCAAGAGCAAAGGGAAGACCAGGAAGAATTAATAAATTTCTGACAAACGTCACAATAAAAGTTTCTGAAGATCAAGTTAAGGAAGTAAAGAAAGAGAAGGCAAAATAGTATATGGGTCAAAAAGTAAATCCAATTGGACTTAGATTAATTCTAAATAAGAAGTGGCAATCTAGATGGTATGCTGGAAAGAAAGAATTCGGATCGTTCTTGCAAGAAGATTTAAAGATTAGAGCTTATCTTGAGAAGAAACTTAAAAATTGTGCTGTAGCAAAAATTCAGATTGAACGGCCCGCAAAGAAAGCACAGGTTACAATATATTCAGCGCGACCAGGTCTCATTATTGGAAAAAAAGGTAGTGATATTGAGAAATTGAAGAAAAAAATCTCTGAATTTACTTCTGATGAAGTTTCTATAAATCTTGTGGAGATTAGAAAACCAGAAGTAGAAGCACAATTAATTGCTGATGGCATAGCAGAACAATTAGAAAGACGTGTTTCATTCCGAAGAGCAATGAAACGTTCAGTTCAGTCAGCAATGCGCTTAGGAGCAGACGGAATTAGAGTGAATTGTGGAGGTAGACTTGGGGGAACTGAAATAGCAAGAACTGAGTGGTACAGGGAAGGTAGAGTGCCTTTGCATACTTTCAGAGCAAATGTAGATTATGCTGTCGCAACAGCACAAACTACATATGGTTCATGTGGAATAAAGGTTTGGATATATAAAGGTGATATAGATGATAATGCGCCTCATGAATTAGATAATAACCCAAATAAATTAGGATAAATATGTTACAGCCAAAGAAAACAAAATATAGAAAAGCACATAAAGGCAGAATTAAGGGAGTTGCAACATCGGCAACAACGCTTAATTATGGGACATATGGCTTGAAAGCCCTAGAAGCTGAAAGAGTTACAGCACGTCAAATCGAGGCTGCCCGTGTTGCAATGACAAGATTCATGAAAAGAGCTGGAAGAGTGTGGGTGAGAATATTTCCTGATGTTCCAGTTTCAAAAAAACCAACAGAAGTAAGAATGGGTAAAGGCAAAGGATCACCAGAATATTGGGCGTGTAGGGTCAAACCAGGCAAAATTTTATTTGAAGTTGATGGGGTGTCACAAGCAATTGCAACAGAAGCTTTTGGACGTGCTTCATCAAAGCTACCTATTAAAACTAAGGTAGTTGAACAGTTAATTAAATAGAGACTTTATGAAAGCAGAAGAAATAAGAAAAAAAACCACAGATCAACTTAAGACCGAGTTACAAAATTTGTATAAAGAGTCTTTTAACTTAAGATTTCAAAAGTCTTCAGGTCAGCTAGAGAATACATCTCGAATCTCTAAGGTGAGGAAGCTGATCGCTAAAATAAAAACAATAATGAAGGAAAAAACGGTTAACTAATATGCCAAAAAAAATATTACAAGGAACTGTTATCAGTAATAAACAAGACAAAACAATAACAGTTTTAGTTGAAAGAAAGTTTAAACACCCAGTTTTAAAAAAAGTGATCAGAAGGTCAAAAAAATATAGTGCGCATGATCCAGATAATCAATTTAATGCAGGTGATAAAGTAAGAATTATGGAGTCAAAACCAATTTCTAAATTAAAAAGATGGGTTGCAATTAGTTAAATGATACAAGTTGAATCACGATTAAACGTTGCAGATAACTCAGGTGCTAAAGAGGTATTGTGTGTAAAAGTACTTGGCGGATCAAAACGTCGTTTTGCATCTGTAGGAGATATAATTGTAGTAACCGTTAAAGATGCAATACCTAAAGGAAAGGTTAAGAAAGGAACTGTTCACAAGGCTGTAATCGTAAGAACGAGAAAAGAGTTGAAAAGGGTTGATGGAAGTACAATTAAGTTTGATACAAACGCCGCTGTATTAATTAACAGTCAGGGTGAACCTGTTGGTACAAGAATTTTCGGCCCTGTTTGTAGAGAGCTGCGTTCAAAAAAACAAATGAAAATAATTTCACTAGCACCGGAGGTCTTATAATGAGCATGAGATTAAAAAAGGGTGATCAGGTTGCTGTTAACACAGGCAAAGATAAAGGAAAAGTTGGTGAAGTTATGAAAATATTGGGCATGAAAGCAATCGTTAAAGGTGTGAACATCTCAAAGAAACATCAAAAACAAGATCAGAAAAACGAAGGTGGAGTTTTAAATAAGGAGATGCCAATAATGCTCTCTAATTTAATGCCAATTGATAAAAAGACCAATAAGGGCGTGAGAGTTGGTTATAAATACTTGAAAGACAGTAAAAAAGTGAGAATTAATGTCAAAACTGGAGATCAAATTGATGGATAATTATACTCCGCGTTTAAAAGAAATGTATGTTAATACTATAGTGCCTAAGCTGAAGAATGATCTTTCAATAAAGAATGATCTCGCATTGCCTAAATTGGTAAAAGTTTCATTAAACATGGGCCTTGGAGAAGCAGTAAATGACTCTAAAGTAATACAACTGGCTTGTGATCAATTAGCATCTATAGCAGGTCAACAGCCCTTAGTGACAAAAGCAAGAAAATCAATCGCTACATTTAAAATCAGAACTGGTATGCCTTTAGGTGCAAAGGTTACCTTAAGAGGCAACAGGATGTATGAGTTTGTTGACAGGCTCGTTACTATTGCCCTCCCACGTATTAGAGACTTTAGGGGATTGAAAAAAAGTTGTTTTGATGGAAGAGGTAACTACTCTTTCGGAATTAAGGAATGTACTATTTTCCCAGAAATTAATGTTGATAAGCTTGATAAGGTGCGTGGGTTAGATATTACAATAAATACTACAGCTACAAACGATGAGCAGGCATTGTTGTTGTTAAAATCTCTAAATTTTCCAATTAATGATTAGGTAAAAATATGGCTAAAAAAAGTTCGATAGAAAAAAACAAAAGAAGAATTAAGCTGTCTGAAATAGATTTGCAAAAGAGAAGTAAATTAAAATCTCTTATAATGGACAAAAAAACCTCTATTGATGATAGGTTTCAAGCTCAATTAAAACTTTCCAAATTAAGAAGGAATGGCGCAAGAACAAGAGTTCGAAATAGGTGCGAATTAACAGGCCGTCCAAGGGGTTATCATAAAAGGGTTAGATTATCCAGAATTGCCCTGAGGGATCTTGCGTCTAAAGGCCAAATCCCTGGAATGAATAAATCAAGCTGGTAGAAAGGAAGAAATATGTCATTACAAGATCCGTTGTCAGATTTATTTAGTAGAATTAGAAATGCACAAATGAGAAATAAACCAATTGTTAGTTCCCCTGTATCTAAGTTGAGGGAGAATATTTTAGAGGTACTTAAAAAAGAAGGCTACATAAGAGGTTATGCTAGAACAAAACACTCATCTGGTAGGGAAGAACTTGACATTGAGTTGAAATATGATGAAAAAGGTCCAGTAATTTCAGAAATAACAAGAATTTCAAAACCAGGTAGACGTGTTTATTCTGGCGCTGGAAGAATACCATATGTACATAATGGCCTTGGAATTTCAATTATTTCTACCTCGAAAGGCGTGATGACGGATGCCGATGCGAGAGATCAAAAAGTTGGTGGGGAAATTATTTGTAGAGTATTTTAATTATGTCTAGAGTTGGATCAAAAGAAATAAATGTACCCGAAAGTGTAAAAATTAATCTTCAAGATGGATTAATTTCAGCTGAAGGCCCATTAGGCAAACTAGAATCAAAGTTGAATTCCCAAATCGAAGTAATTGTTGAGGATCAAAAAATTACAATGAAACCCAAATCTGATGACAAAGCTTTAGTCTCTTTTTGGGGATTGCAGAGAAATTTAGTTAATAATTTAATTATTGGTGTAAGTGAGGGCTTTACAAAAAAACTAGAGATGAATGGCGTTGGATATAGAGCAGCATTAAAAGGTAAAACTCTTGAATTATTGCTAGGGTATAGTCATCCGATAAACTACGATATACCAGAAAATATTACTGTCACAGTAGATAAGCAAAATAATATTGAGATTAAGGGTCCTGACAAGCAACTTGTTGGACAAATAGCTGCTGAAATTCGAAATTTTAGGGGACCTGAACCTTATAAAGGCAAGGGTATTAAGTATGCTGATGAATATATAAATAGAAAAGAAGGTAAAAAGAAATAATGTTATCTCCAAAAAAACAAAAAAGATCGAGCAGGGTAAGGTTTAAGCTAAAGAAAAATAATAAATCTCGTATGAGGCTTACTCTCTATAAGTCATCACAGCACTTGTATGCTCAAATCGTCGATGATAATAGAGGTATTACTATTTGTAGTGCATCAACTCTAAAATCAGAAAAAAATAAAAATTCATGTAATATTGCAAATGCGAAAATACTAGGCAATGAGCTTGCTAAGTCAGCAGCTGAAAAGGGCGTTAAAGATGTTTACTTGGATCGTGGTTCAAATTTGTATCATGGAATAGTAAAAACTGTTACAGATCAAGTAAGATCTGGAGGTATAAATTTATAGGAAATATTATGGTGAAAGAAAACAAAAGCAAAGATCAAAACAGTGTTGATATTAAAGACAAACTTGTAGCAATTAACCGCGTTACAAAAGTTGTTAAAGGAGGAAGGCGATTTGGATTTGCAGCATTAGTTGTCGCCGGTGATGAGTCTGGTAAAGTTGGTTTTGGTCATGGAAAAGCTAAAGAGGTTCCTGAGGCCATTAAAAAAGCAACAGACTCAGCTAAAAAAAGTTTGGTTAGGATACCTCTGAGAGAGGGTAGAACATTACACCATGATATAGTTGGAATACATGGTTCATCACGCGTTGTAATGAGATCTGCGCCTTCAGGCACAGGTATTATTGCTGGAGGATCAGTTAGGGCAATATTTGAATTGTTGGGAATACAAGATATTGTTGCAAAGTCAGTTGGCAGCTCAAATCCTTATAATATTATTAGAGCAGCTGTAGACGGACTTAAACAGCAAAAATCACCAAAGATTATTGCAGCAAGAAGATCTAAAAAAGTTGGCAACATTACTTCAGCAAGAGAAACGACATGACACAAAAATTAAGAATTACTTTGAAAAAAAGTACCATTGGTTCTCAAAAGGAACAAATAGCAACAGTAAAAGGTCTTGGTCTCAGAAAAATTAATAGCAGCGTTGTAAGAGAAGCAACACCTGAAACATTAGGAATGATAAAAAAAATAAAACATTTAGTAATTACGGAAAATAGTTAAATGAAATTAAATCAAATTGATAAAAATAAAACGCATAAATCAAAAAAGAGAATTGGTAGAGGTATAGGCTCGGGTAAAGGCAAGACCTCAGGAAGTGGTCATAAAGGACAAAAAGCTCGTTCAGGTGTTGCCATTCATGGCTTTGAAGGTGGTCAGATGCCCTTGCATAGGAGATTGCCTAAATTTGGCTTTTCAAATTTTACAAAGAAACAATATTTTGAATTAAACCTCTCTACACTGCAAAAATTGATTGATAAGAACTCTATTAATGAGTCTGAGATTATAAATATCGCACTCTTAAAAAAGTTACATATTTTAAAAAATAAAGATAAAAAACTTCTAAAAATTCTTGGCACAGGTGAATTAAAATCAAAAAATATTATTGAATGCAGTAAAGTAACTAAGTCTGCAGAAGAAAAACTCCAAAAACTTGGTGTTGAAATAAAAATAAGTAAAGTAATTTAGCAAAATGGCTTCAGCAGCTGAAAAACTAGCATCAAACTTTAATTTTAGTGTCTTTTCCAAGGCTACTGAATTGAAGAAAAGAATTTGGTTCACTTTAGGTGCTTTAATTATTTATAGATTTGGCACATATATTCCTTTGCCTGGAATAGACATTGAGCAGTTAAAACTTCTTGTTGAGACTAATCAAAGTGGAATCCTAGGAATGTTTGATGTTTTTGCAGGTGGAGCTATAAGCCGAATGGCTATTTTTGCATTAGGTATCATGCCATACATATCTTCATCAATAATTATGCAACTTATGACAAGTGTATCGCCTCATCTTGCAAGCCTAAAAAAAGAAGGTGAGCCTGGAAGAAGAAAAATTACTCAATATACAAGATACGGAACTGTCTTACTTGCGCTATTACAAGGATACGGAATTTCTGTTGGTTTAGAGTCTGCAGGAAAAGTTGTTACAGATCCTGGACTATTTTTTAGACTTTCAACAACAATTACATTAACTGGCGGAACAGTTTTCTTAATGTGGCTTGGAGAGCAAATTACAAGTAGAGGTATAGGAAATGGAATATCTCTTATTATTTTTTCTGGTATTGTTGCTGAGATACCTAGTGCACTAATTAATACATTAACTTTGGGTCGTCAGGGAACAATCTCAACTCTAACACTTGTATTGCTATTATTAATGATTGTAGCTGTAGTAATCTTTATAGTTTTTATGGAGAGAGCACAAAGAAGATTAATCGTTCAGTATCCAAAAAGACAGATGGGAAATAAGATGTTTGCTGGAGATAGTACGCATCTACCCCTTAAACTAAACACTGCAGGCGTTATACCGGCAATATTTGCTTCATCAATATTATTGCTACCAATTACAATTGCAAATTTCAATGTGTCTGCTGAGCCAGGATTGTTAAACGACATTGCAGCACTTCTTGGTAGAGGCCAGCCTGCATATATGCTGATGTATGCGGCGGCAATTATATTTTTTGCATTCTTTTATACATCGATTGTATTTAATCCAGTTGAAACAGCTGATAATCTAAAAAGACAAGGTGGTTTTATTCCAGGGATTAGACCAGGGGAAAAAACTGCCGAGTATATTGATTTTGTTTTATCCAGAGTTACAACTATCGGGGCACTATATCTTGCATTTGTCTGCATACTTCCAGAAATTTTAATTGCGCAATACTCAATTCCATTTTATTTAGGAGGAACGTCACTGCTTATTGTTGTAGTTGTAGGCATGGATACTGTTGGACAAATTCAAAGTCATTTATTTGCTTATCAATATGAATCACTAATAAAAAAATCTCGCCTAAGAGGCACAAGAAGGTGAATTTAGTTTTATTAGGACCCCCGGGCGCTGGAAAAGGCACTCAGGCAAATTTAATCTGTGAAAAGTATAATTTAAGCCACTTATCTACAGGCGATCTACTGAGGGCGGAGATAACTAATAAAAGTGAAGTAGGAGTAAAGGCCAAAAAAATCATTGATGAGGGAAAACTAGTTTCTAATGATATTATTATTAATGTCATTAAGTCATACTTTAATCATAATAAAAACTCTAATGGATACCTGCTCGATGGTTTTCCCAGAAATACAGAACAGGCAAAGCTCCTTGATAATTTGATGTTGGAACTTGAAGACAAGATATCATGTGTAATTCAATTAGATGTCGAAGAAAAATATTTGAAAGACAGGGTATTATACAGAGGTAAACAAGAAGGAAGATCGGATGATAATGAGGAAACTCTTCTTAAAAGACTGGATACGTATTTCAATGAAACGATGCCCTTAATAAAATATTATGACGAAGCAAAACTTATAAAAAAAGTCAGTGGTGTAGGTGAAATTATGCATATAAATCAATCAATTAACTCAATTATAGATCAGCTTTAATATGCTTGACCAATTGACTAATAATCATATAATCCCGCAATCTCTCAAACCAAAAATGTTAGGTCTTAATTAATGGCTCGTATTGCTGGAGTAAACATTCCGACCCAAAAGAAATTAGGAGTTGCTTTAACGTACGTTTATGGAATTGGAAATAAGATTTCAAAAGATGTATGTTCTAAAGCAAATGTAGATGCCAATACTAGAGTTCAGGATTTATCCGAATCAGAAATAAAAAATGTTAGTGACGTTATTTCATCATCATTTTTAGTCGAAGGTGATCTAAGACGAGAAGTCTCTGGAAACATCAAGAGATTGAAAGATCTTGGCACATATAGAGGCGTAAGACACAGAAAAAATTTACCATGCAGAGGTCAGCGTACTCACACAAATGCTAGAACTAAAAAAGGAAAAGCAATTGCAATTGCTGGAAAGAAAAAGGTTACAAAGTAAATATGGCTGAAGCTAAGACTGTGAAGAAGAAAAAACAAAAGAAGAATATTATTTCTGGACTGGCATATATAAATGCCACTTTTAACAATACCATGGTAACTATTACAGATGAACAAGGAAACAGTATTGCTTGGTCATCTGCTGGCGTTAAAGGTTTTAAAGGCTCTAGGAAGTCAACTCCATATGCAGCACAGATTGCTGCGGAAGATGCCGGCACAAAAGCAAAAGAATTTGGCTTAAAAAACTTACAAGTTTTTGTTAAAGGGCCCGGCGGCGGCAGAGAGTCTGCACTTCGCGCATTACAGGCTGTTGGTTTTTATATTACATCCATTAAAGACACAACGCCAATACCACATAACGGTTGCCGCCCTCCAAAAAAGAGAAGAGTTTAAATTTATTAGAGGAAAGAATATGAGTATTATTAATAATTGGCAAGCATTGATAAAACCAAGTAAACTTAAGTTAATTAGTGATAATGATATTGAGTTTAAGGCTACATTAGTAGCCGAACCCCTTGAAAGAGGATTTGGTTTAACACTTGGAAATGCACTTCGTAGAGTATTATTGTCTTCTTTGCAGGGAACTGCCGTAACAGCTATTAAGATCGATAATGTTTTACATGAGTTCTCTTCAATAGACGGTGTCAGAGAAGACGTTACAGATATAGTGCTTAATATTAAGTCACTTGCTTTAAATATGCATTCAGAAGGCGTTAGAAAAATGAATTTAAATGTCACAGGTCCTGGCGAGATAACGGCAGGAATGATTAATACACCATCGGAAATCGATATCATCAATCCTGAGCTTGTTTTATGTAATCTAGATGATAATACAGAATTTAATATGGAATTAACTGTGGCTAAAGGTAAAGGGTATGTGGCAGCTGAACACAATAAACCAGACGACTCTGCCATTGGACTGATACCTATTGACTCAATATTTAGCCCTGTAAAACAAGTTTCGTATAGCATTGAGAATACAAGAGAGGGAAAAGTACTGGATTATGATAAGTTAACGATGTCAATAGAAACTAATGGATCTGTATCACCAGAAGATGCTATCGCTTTTGCAGCTCGTATCATTCAAGATCAATTGCAGTCATTTATTAATTTTGAAGAACCAGAAGAAATACATGAAGAACCAGACTCATTAGAGCCACAATTTAATAAGAATCTTTTACGAAAAGTTGAGGAATTAGAATTGTCTGTCAGATCAATGAACTGCCTTAGAAATGACAATATAATTTATATTGGCGACCTAGTGCAAAAGAGTGAAATTGAGATGCTAAGAACACCAAATTTTGGACGTAAATCTCTAAATGAAATAAAAGAAGTGTTGGGAACAATGTCACTTTACCTAGGTATGGAAGTACCTAATTGGCCGCCTGAAAATATTGAGGAAATGGCCAGAAAGATTGAAGATCCATATAACTAAAAATGAGACACGGAATTGCAAAGAGAAAGTTAAACAGGACATCATCGCATCGTATTGCTATGCTTGAGAACATGGCTGTTTCACTAATCAAAAATGAGACTATTAAAACTACACTTCCAAAAGCAAAGGAATTAAGACCATTTGTTGAAAAGATTATTACTCTTGGTAAAAAGAATAAGAGTTCATCAAGAGCGAACGCTTTTGACTCTCTAAGAGATAAAGAAGCAGTAACAAAAGTTTTTGGAGATTTATCGGAAAGGTTCAAAGATAGAAACGGCGGCTATTGTAGAATTGTAAAAGCTGGCTATCGATCAGGTGATAATGCGCCGATGGCTTACATTCAAATTCTTGATCAAGAAAAGTAATATCTAATTAATACTAAGTTGATTTATCTAAACATATAAATTTAGATGAAATCCAAAAAAACTATAATTGTTAATAGTGCTTCTAACGGGGTAAGATTAGATAAGTTTTTAAAAGAAAAATTAAATATTCCTTTTTCATTACTTCACAAAGAGCTCAGAAAAAAATCAATTAAAGTAAATAATAAAAAAAAACTTGGAAGTTACAGAGTTAAACAAGATGATATCGTTGATGTTTTCAAGGAATTCAAATTAATTCATAAAAATAAACCTTCAATTAAAATACCCAACATACTCAAGAGAAAAATTAAAAGTTCAGTAGTTTATCAATCTGACGACTTTATTATTATTAATAAATGGGCTGGAATACCATGTCAGCGTGGATCAAAAATTAATCTATCAATTGATGATCTACTTCAATTTTTTAATACTAAAGATAGCCATCCTAAGCTAGTACATCGACTTG
The DNA here is from genome assembly GCA_902565955.1 of uncultured Pelagibacteraceae bacterium. GTDB lineage: Bacteria > Pseudomonadota > Alphaproteobacteria > Pelagibacterales > AG-422-B15 > CACNXQ01. The sequence continues at coordinate 18,591 of CACFGR010000011.1, forward strand.
ATAAAGACACAACTGGTCTATTGATAATTGCAAAAAATTCTAATTCAGCAAGGTACTTTCATAAAATTTTGTCTAACCATAAAATAAAGAAAACTTATTTTGCAATAGTTAAAAAAAAACCAAAAAATAGAGAGGGAATACTCAATGATATGCTTACCAAAAATAAAAAAAATATTCCCGCTGAAACAAAATATCAAATAATAAAAAAACTGCCTGGAGAACATTTTCTTTTAAAATTAAATCCTCAATCAGGTAGAAAACATCAAATCAGGCAACATTGTTTTATGAATGGTTTTCCAATCCTTGGTGATAAAAAATATTATATTGAACGCAATCAAATAAAATTTTCTAATTTATTTCTACATGCTGGTGCTTTAGAATTCATTGATATGAATAATAAAAAAGTCAAAATAGAGACTGAACTCCCAAACCACTTTAGAAAATACTTATAAATTGATAATTCAGAAATATTATATAATATAGCTACTTCATGAGTGATATCATCAAATTATTAGAAAAAAAACGCGAAGAGGCTAAACTGGGTGGAGGAAAAAGACGAATTGACTCTCAGCACGCAAAAGGCAAATTAACAGCAAGAGAACGAATAGAGGTACTTTTAGATCAAGACACTTTTGAAGAGTACGATATGTACGTGGAACACCGTACTAATGACTTTGGCATGGCCGATCAGAAGTATGCGGGTGATGGAGTGGTTACCGGTAGTGGGAAAATAAATGGAAAATTAGTATACGTTTTCAGTCAAGACTTTACAGTTTTTGGGGGCTCACTATCTGAAGCTCATGCAGAAAAAATATGCAAGATAATGGATATGGCAATGAAAGTTGGTGCTCCGATTATTGGTATAAATGATTCTGGTGGCGCACGTATTCAGGAGGGCGTTGCTTCTTTAGCGGGTTATGCAGAGGTGTTTCAACGAAATGTTCTTGCCTCTGGAGTTGTTCCTCAAATTTCAGTAATTATGGGCCCATGTGCTGGTGGAGCAGTGTATTCACCCGCAATGACAGATTTCATATTTATGGTTAAAAATACCTCATTCATGTTTGTGACTGGCCCAGATGTTGTAAAGACCGTTACACAAGAAAATGTTACGCAAGAGGAATTGGGAGGCGCTAAAACACATACTTCAAAGTCTTCTGTAGCTGATGGAGCATTCAACAATGATATTGAAACACTTCAGGAAGTAAAAAGTCTTATTGACTTGCTACCTTCAAGCAATCGGGAAAAATCTAAAAATATTAAAGATAGTTTTCAAGACCTAAGTCCAGATTACTCTTTAGATACCCTTGTTCCTGAAAACGCAAATAAACCATATGATATGAAGGAACTAATCAATAAAGTAGTTGATAATAACTATTTTTTTGAAATTCAGCCTGATTTTGCAAAAAATATTATCACTGGTTTTGGTAGAATTGAGGGAAGAACAGTTGGATTTGTGGCAAACCAGCCTTTAGTTTTGGCAGGATGTCTTGATATAGACTCTGGCAAAAAAGGAGGCAGGTTTGTAAGATTTTGTGATTGTTTCAATATACCAATTGTAACTTTTGTTGACGTACCGGGTTTCTTGCCAGGAGTATCCCAGGAACACAATGGTATCATTAAAAATGGTGCCAAGCTTTTATACGCTTATGCTGAAGCAACCGTTCCTAAAATTACAATAATAACTCGTAAGGCTTACGGAGGTGCATATGTCGTAATGGCTTCAAAGCACTTGCGGGGTGATATTAATTATGCATGGCCAAGCGCAGAAATTGCTGTAATGGGTGCAAAGGGAGCTACTGAAATTTTGTTTAGAAATGAAATTAAGGATAAAAAGAAAATTGATAAGAGAACACAAGAATATACAGATCAGTTTGTAAATCCATTTATTGCTTCAAAGAGAGGATTTATAGACGACGTAATAAGACCACATTCAACACGTCGTCGTATAGCGACAGCACTTGAAAATCTTAAAGATAAAGAATTATCTTCTCCCTTAAAAAAACACGATAATATACCGCTATAATAAATGATTAAAAAAATTCTAATTGCGAATAGAGGAGAAATTGCATGCAGAGTTATACGTACAGCAAGAAAGTTAAATATCAATACGGTAGCTGTTTATTCTGATGCTGATAAAGATTCTTTGTTTGTGAAACAGGCAGATGAGTCTTACCACATAGGAGGCTCTCAGCCAGCTGAGTCTTATTTAGATATTAATAAAATCATTAATATTGCAAAAAAATCAAAGGCTGACGCAATTCATCCAGGATACGGCTTTTTATCTGAAAATGCAGCTTTTGTTAAAAGACTAGCTAAAGAGAAAATAAAATTTATTGGACCCAATCCTAATGCTATAAAAAAAATGGGAGACAAAATTGAGTCTAAAAATCTTGCAATAAAACTTAAACTAAACGTAATACCTGGTCATACCGCTCCAGTAAAAAACTCAAAAGAAGCATTAAAAATCTCAAATAAAATTGGATACCCGGTTTTACTAAAAGCATCAGCTGGAGGTGGTGGTAAAGGAATGAGAATAGTAAGAAAAAATAGTGAATTAGAAGAAAATTTTAATGCTGCAAAGAGTGAGTCAAAAAAAAGCTTTGGGGATGATCGTGTGTTTATTGAAAAATATATAGAGCAACCAAGACATATTGAGATACAAATTCTTTGTGACAAACATGGAAATCAAGTTCATTTAGGTGAGAGAGAATGCTCAATTCAAAGGAGATATCAAAAAGTTATTGAGGAGTGCCCATCGCCATTTGTAGATGAAGAAATGAGAAATGAAATGGCTGCACAAGCTTTAACCCTTGCAAAGGAAGTTAAATACGACTCAGCGGGAACCGTAGAATTTGTAGTAGATGCTAACAAAAATTTTTATTTTCTCGAGATGAACACAAGACTTCAAGTTGAACATCCTGTTTCTGAGCTTGTTACAGGCGTAGATCTGGTTGAACAAATGATTTATTGCGCAGATAATAAAAAGTTAAATATATCACAAAAAGATATTAACCTTGAAGGCTGGTCAGTTGAGTCTCGTATTTATGCCGAAGATCCAACTAAAGATTTTTTACCTTCAATTGGTAGAGTGACTGAATACATAGAGCCATCAAAAATCGAGGATAAAGATCAAATTATTAGAAACGATACAGGAATAAATCCTGGATCTGAAGTTTCTTTATTTTATGATCCTATGATATCAAAGCTAGCGGTTCATAGTAAGGATAGAGCAACTGCAATAGACTTAATGATTAATTCACTGCAAAATTATTACTTATCAGGAGTTGAAAATAATATTGAATTTCTGATTTCAATTTTAGATGACAAAAAATTTAGAAACGGCAAAATTAGTACAAATTTTATCAAAGAAAAATTCCCTAAGGGTTACTATTCTAATCATAATTTAAGTGAATATAAGAAACACAGAATTGCAATTTTTGCCCAGGTTTTATTTATATTTCAATTACAAAGTAAGATACTAACTTCAAATGATTTTGTAATAAAGGTAGGAGAAGATTTTCTTAACCTCAAAGTTACAGTATCTAAGTTTGAAAAAGAAAGATTTTATGGAACCTTTAAAATAGAAAAAAAAGAGTATGAGATCGAAACATCTATAAAGCTAAACGAGAGGTTATGTCAGGTAAGTATAAATCAGCAAATAGAGTATTTTAAATTAAATAAACTTGTAAACCTTAACTCTTCGGATGTTAGTTACTATGATTGTAGATGTCAGACCACAGTTGTAAGTAAGCAACATGAAACTTACATCAGGCTTATGCCAAAAATAAAATTAGAAGATTTATCAAAAAAATTAATTTCTCCAATGCCTGGTCTAATTAAGTCAATAAACGTATCTGAAGGACAAAAAGTCAAAAGTGGCGATCAATTGCTAATCATTGAAGCAATGAAAATGGAAAATATTTTAAAAAGTGAAAAAGACTGTGTAATTGATAAAGTTTTAATAAAACAAGGTGATAGCGTTGGCGCTGATGAGGAGCTTATTCTATTTTCTAAATAGCTAAAGTTTTTAATTTGCTTTGAAAAATATCTCTATCCATGTAGCCTTGTCTAAAGTAGCGACGATTTTTAGTATCTTTGTATGCACCTCTCCCATGTAATACACGATAATTATCTAAAATTAACATGTCGCCTGGTCTTTGTTTAATGCGAATATTATTTTTTTTATCCTTAATTAAATCCCATAACTTTCGTCTTGCATTAATATAATCACCTATTTTTTTATTTTTATCGAATGGAATTAATTCAGTTCTATTGTTGTACCTTACTTGTATTACATTGTTCATATCATCTAACTCGATCAGCTTACATTTATTTTCTAACCAAGCATTTTCATCTTTATATCTAAAAAAAGTATTGAAAGTTGTAAGTGTATTAAAGAATTGTTTATGTCTATCTCGCAAAATTTTTGCGACATTAAAACCATCAACTATTGTATTTTCTCCACCGATTGAAGCGTTTTCTATACAGTGTAAAAAAATATAACCTTGTGTCGGGAAGCGATATGGATTGTCAGTATGGTTCTCCAGTGCTCTTGTTGTCATAGTTAAATCATAGGCTTTTTTTATGTTTTTAACGTCAGCAATACCACCCCAATTTGTTTTTTTAACTGGCCCAATAAGTTTCATTAGATCATTTAAACCATTCTTAGTTTTTGGAATATTTCTGACTAAACAAAAACCAAATGTTTCAACAGATAATAAAATGTCAGATAACATTTTTTCATTTATTAGCAGAAAGTTATATTTTGGAATTTTAATACTTTCTTTATTCCATAAAAATTTTTTGGACTTGAATTCTTCAGATTCTAGTTGATTGTAGAGATAGCCAAATTGATACGAATGTTTTGAATTATCAGAAAATTGAATTTGTAAAACATTTTTGTTTATTTTCGCTGATTTAACGTATAAATGTTCATCTATCTCCGCCGCTTCTATTAATAGTTGATTTGTAAAATTATCTCTTATCTCGCTATTCGTACTATGCTCATAAAGCCATTGAGCATTTACTTCATAATTCTTATTTTTATTTTTGAGATTTATAGTTTTTTTATTATTTTTTACAGAAATAAAGTTCATTTTAATTAAAATATTTAACTAGAGTTTTTTCAATTATTTTGTCAATTTCCTCACTCTTTATATTATAACCTAAATCTGAAAAACTAGTGACAAATTTGCTACTCATTCCACATGGCTTGATACCTTCGTAGTGACTTAAATCTGGATTTATATTTATTGAAAAACCATGGTAAGTAACCCATTTTTTTACCTTTAGACCAATACTGGCAATTTTATAGAGTTGACCATTATCCTTTTGAACGAATACTCCATGATGATCAGGTATTGCTTCTGCAACAATATGAAAATTACTTAAAATTTCTATGATCAATTTTTCAATTTGGTTTACAAAAAATTTAATATCTTTTTTTCTATTATTTAAATTGATCATAAGGTAGACAACTCGTTGTCCAGGGCCATGATAAGTATATTTTCCTCCCCGATTAGTCTTAATTACAGGTATTTTACTATTATTAAGAAGGTCACTTTTATGATCAGTAGATCCTGATGTATATATCGCTGGATGACTTAAGAGCCAAGCAAGTTCGTCATTCTGGTTTTTAATAATTTCATTCACTCTATTTTCCATATATTTAAGACTTTTTAAGTAGTCTTGAGCTGAATTATCTATCTTAATTTCCATGTTTTTCTGGATAATAACCTAAATTGATGTACATGTTTTTATTATGAATAATATTGTAAATGAACCTCCTCAAAATGAGAATATTACATTTAATAATCAATTAATTAATGATGTAATAAATTTTTGCAATAACAAAGAAAAAGATAAACTAACCAACATTATTTCTCCACTTCATCCAGCAGATTTGGCCGATCTCTTTACTTTTCTTAGTAAAGAGCAACGATCTTACATTCTTAATAATCTTAGTGAAGACCGCTATACAGACGTTCTTGCCGAGCTAGATGACACTATCATTGATGAAACAGTTCAAGAATTAGAGGATAATAAAGTAGTTCGCTCCATTAGTGAGATGGAGACAGATGATGCAATTAACCTCATTGAGTCTTTGGAGCCAGCAGCTCAAAAGAAGATTTTAGACCAAGTAAACCCCACAGAGAGAGAAATTTTACAAGAAAGTCTAAATTACCCTGAAGATACTGCTGGAAGAAGAATGCAAAAAGAATTTGTTTCAATGCCAGGCTTTTGGACAGTAGGGCAGGCCATTGACCATTTAAGAGAACAAATTGACTTACCCGATGAATTTTATGAACTTTTTATTGTTGATCCAAGCAATAAACCGTTGGGAAGTGCTTCAGTTTCTAAAGTTCTGAAGTCACGAAGAGATACAAAATTAAATGAAATTTTAGAGGAAAACCCAAAATTTGTTAAGGCATCAATGGATCAAGAAGAAGTAGCACTTTTCTTTGAGCAATACTCATTGGTATCAGCTGGAGTTGTCGATGACCAAAATAGATTAATTGGAAGAATTACGGCAGATGATATTGTGTGGGTTGTTCAAGAAGAAGCAGAAGAAGATATTTTGAGGTTGGGTGGTGTTTCAGAAAGTGAGATGAATCAATCCATTGGAAGATCAACGAAGCGAAGATTTATATGGTTATTTCTAAATTTATTAACCGCAATTCTTGCATCTTATGTAATAAGCCTGTTTGATGCCAGCATAGAGAAAATGGTAGCATTGGCGATTTTAATGCCAATTGTTGCATCAATGGGTGGTAATGCAGGAACACAAACATTAACACTAACCGTGAGAGCTATCGCCACTAAAGAATTGGTAGATAATAATAGGAGAAAAGTCTTTTTCAAAGAAATTGCGATATCAGTATTAAATGGAATTTTATTTGCGATTATTACAGGGTTTGCTGCTTGGATTTGGTTTTCTGATATTAGTTTATCTATAATTGTTGGAGCAGCAATGGTAATAAATATTTTATCTGCGGGTTTGTTTGGTTTTCTAATTCCATATATTTTTAATAAAGTTAAGATTGATCCCGCTTTAGCATCAAGTGTATTCGTGACGACAATAACTGACGTATTTGGATTTTTATCTTTTCTAGGGCTTGCTTCAATTTATTTATTTTAGATTTTTATGTTGTCAATTAATCGAGTATTTCCTATTTTAGCAGCAATAAATATTCTTGATTTATCACTTATTTTTTTTCGAACAGAGAGATCGTCATTCAATACAGTCAGATAATCAATTTTATCAACGCCATGATCTATCAGAACTTTTTTTGTGTGATTAAGTACTTTATTAATCTTTAACTTGGTCTTAATCAATGGAGGTAATTTTTTGAGTAATTTATTGATTTTTATAGCAATTTTAAATTCCTGACCACTTAAATAGTTATTTCTTGATGAAAGCGGAAGTCCATTTCTATCCCTAACAGTTTTAACGCATATTATCCTAGTATTTAATTTTAATGATTCAGTCATTTTTTTAATTACCAAATATTGTTGATAATCTTTTTCACCAAAAAATGCCGCGTCTGGTTGCACTATATCAAAAAGTTTAAGTACAATATTTTTAACACCTGGAAAGTATTTTGGCCTTGATTTACCACATAGTCGTTTTTCAATTGCAAACTGTGGACAATTATATTTTGTTTTATGGGAGAGAATTTGTTTTTGAATTGGAGTGAAGACAATATCAGCACCGTATTTTTTTAGAACTTTAAGATCATTTTTGAGCGTCCTTGGGTAATTTTTATAATCTTCTTTTGGTCCAAATTGCGTAGGGTTAACAAAAATACTAACTACAACAATTGATTTTAGTTTTTTTGACTCCTTTACTAACTTTAAATGTCCTCCATGCAAAGCTCCCATTGTTGGTGTTAAGTGAATTTTAAAACCATCACTTCTATATCTATCTAGGATTTTATTGAGATATTTTATACTTTTAACTAATTTCATTATGTATATCTTCAAAAATAATATTATCTGCAAACTTCTTTGACAAATTATACTTTTCCATACTATTAATTGTCCAAGTTAATAGTGGAATATTTTTCTTTCTTATGCTTTGAATATTTCTGACACTTATTTTTTCTACATCAACCGCTAAAAAATTAATGTCCAGATGAGAAATCTCTCTAAATTCAATGCTATCATTACTAGTTATCAGGCCTGTTTTATAAAATGGAGCATTGATTTTAAACCATTCACACATTTTATAATCAAATGACTGCAAAGCAATTTCTCCATTGTAAGCTCGAATTATTTCGATCAATCTTTCTTCAATTTCAGGATTAAAACCAGATTTTATTTCAATTAATATAGGTGTTTGGCCATCTACTAAATGCAGCATCTCATCAAGTGAAGGTATTTTACAATCTGAGTCTAAAAGCTTTAGTTTTCTTATTTCGTTTATACTAAGATCATTAATATAAGAATCTATTCCACACATCCTTTTTAAATCGTAATCATGAAATACTATAATTTCTTTATCCTTAGATAAAACAATATCACATTCTATGGCAAGATTGTGTTTCATTGCATTTTCAAATGCTTCCAAAGAATTTTCAATGATTAATTTTTTATCATGAAGCCCTCTATGGGCAATCGGACGATCAAGAAATGGACTCATTATTTCAGAATTTCAAATATTGATGCAACTTCAACACTAGCATTTCTTGGAAGAGAGTTTGCTCCCACGGCAATTCTTGAATGCTTTCCTTTTTCTCCCATGATATCACAAACAACATCTGATGCACCATTGATGACTAAAGGATGGTCAGAAAATGAATGATCAGCATTTACGTAACCAGCAACATGAATACAATTAAAATCGCTAAGTTCACATGAAGGGTTTAATTGATCTAATATAGACAAAGTATTGAGCATACATATGCGCGATCCATATGATGCCTCCTTAATGTCAGTTTCTGATGGAACTTTGCCGGTTATAATTTTTTCATCTTTTATAGGAAGTTGCCCAGATACATAAACTAAGTTGCCTATTTTTTTAAAAGGCAAATAATTCCCAAGAGTTACAAGCTCAAATTGCTTATATTCTTTTTCTACTTCGAGTATTTTATCCGCTAACTTCATTAATTAGAAAATTATATATATCTTTCCAACTATATGCACGAAAATCCGCCTCTTTTGGCGAAACTGCAAGATTAGATAATCGTTCATCAGATATGTAATGAATAGTTTTAGATCTTGATACTTCTTCTTTTACAGAGGATATGTGGGGAGCTAAATCATCTATAAAAAAAACCCTTTCATTAAAGTCTTTAATTAATTCTTTAATTACCAACCCTTTTGGTCCATTTCCGGCAATTATTTGAAGATTAAGACCGTTCTTTTGAAAACAATGCTTTCTATCATCCAAATATTTAAATGGAATATTAGTCAGCACTAAAATTTGAAAATTAGAGTCCAGAAGTTTATTGATAAAGTGTATTGATCCTTCAACAAAAGTTATATCTTTTGACTCTGTTCGAAAAAAATCGTCTAAATATTCGAGTATAGCTTCATTAGATAGAACTTCATCAGTTCCTTTTTGTTTTATATTTCCAAAAAGAGCGTATGAAGATAGGTCATACCAAAATCCTTTTTTTTCTAAATATCTTTCAAAGCATTTTACAAAATTTAATAAGACCTCGTCAGCGTCAGTTATAAGCAGTGGTTTATTTTTTAAAAGAGTAGCCTTTCTTATTTGCTTTTGAAGGCCATCAGATAGCTTATGTGACACTAATTACTTAATTTCTATCAATGTAAGTTTTGTTTGAGTGTATTGGCCAAGAGCTTCCAGAGATTTATCTCTTCCAGAACCTGACTGCTTGTATCCACCGTGTGGTAATGACATATCTCCATCACTCAAACTATTTATAAGAACTTTCCCACTTTTAATTCTTTTTGCAAGCTTATGTACTTTATTTAAATCATTAGACCATATCATTGCATTAAGTCCATAATGAGTATCATTTGCTATTTGAAGAGCTTCATCTTCATTTTCAAAATCTATGGCACATAATACTGGTCCAAAAATTTCCTCTTTAGCAACAGTCATTGAATTTTGAACATCTTTAAAGACCGTAGGACTGACATAGTAGCCACCTGAGTCTTGAAGCACCTGATCACCACCAGTTATAACATTTGCGCCTTCAGATTTACCTTTATCTATGTAATTCATGATTCTTTCAGTTTGAGTTTTATCCACTATTGAGCCCATTAAAGTGTTTGGATCAAACGGGTTACCTGGCATCCAAGGTTGAGAGTAGCTTACGACTTTCTCTAAAAATTCGTCTTTTATAGATTTTTGAAGTAGCAACCTTGATGGAGCATCACATACTTGACCACTGTTTCCGAACATGCCGTCAGCTGCCATTTT
>CACFGR010000012.1 GCA_902565955.1 uncultured Pelagibacteraceae bacterium
AATCCAAAACTTGTAACAACATGGGTTACTGGTGAATTATTTTCAATACTTAATAAAAAAAATCTTATTATTGAGAATAGTCCTATTACTTCAAAACAACTTGGTGAGCTGATTGATAATATTGAAAATAGTAAGATTTCAAATCGTCAAGCAAAGGAAGTGCTGGAGGAAATGTGTGAAAGTGGCAAAGGTGCGTTAGAAATTATTGATGAAAAAGGTCTATCTCAAATTAGTGATGAAAATGAAATAGAAAGCCTAGTTGATAATGTATTAAATTCAAATCCAGAAAACGTTAAAAAATATAAAAATGGAAAAGATAAACTTTTTGGTTTTTTTGTTGGTGAGGCCATGAAACTTTCTAAAGGTAAAGCTAATCCAAAAATAGTTAATGACCTTATCAAGAAAAAGTTATCTCAATAAAGTAATTTCTTTTAATCAATATAAATTTGATATATTAAAACAATGTGTGGAGAGATGGGTGAGTGGTTGAAACCGGCTCCCTGCTAAGGAGTTGTGCGGGCTTATACCCGTACCGAGGGTTCGAATCCCTCTCTCTCCGCCACGCTAATTTTTATTGTAATGATTTTTGATAAATTAATTATATATATTTTAAAGCATCTCCCAAAATTTATTATTAGGCTGATTGCTGGGAAGCCTGAAATTATAGATGGAAATCAGCTAGATCCAAACATTCAAATTGTAGCAAAAATTGCTGCTAATAAAATTTCAAATAATAGAATTACTGTTGAGGATTACAGAAATGATGCAATTGAATTAGAAAAAATTGCAGCAAAAAAGTTAAAAGAAATAAAAATTTATGATCAGGAAGTTAATTTATGTGACTCAGTTAATAAAATAAGAGTTTATAGTCCTAAGAGAGTTTATAATAAAATGCCCGCAATTTTATTCTTTCATCAAGGTGGCCTTGTATTATTTGATCATTTAACAAACGACCATTTTTGTTCTTTGCTATCTAAGATTTGTAATGCAAAAGTTATTTCACTTAATTATAGAAGATGCCCAGAAGTTAATTTTCCTCAACCAATAGAAGATTGTTTAAATCTATGGAATTATATTCAATCAAATTCAGAAATATATGGAATTGATCAAAATCGAGTTGCACTTGCCGGAGACAGTGCTGGTGGACTGATATCATTAACATTATCTGTGGAATTAAAATTCAAAAAAATAAAACCTATAGCTGTTTGCGTAGCTTATCCATGGGTTACCACAAGTATGGAAAATCAAAATTCTCTTATAACATGTGCAAATACTTTCCCATTAAGTAGAGAAACCGTTGATTTTTTTCGTCAAACAGTCTTTCCTAATGAAATTAATATCAATCATAAATGGGCAAATCCCCTTGCAAGAGAAGATCTTACTGATCTTCCACCAATAATAATAGCGACAGCTGGTTTTGACCCAATACGTGATCAAGGTAATTTATTTGCGGAAAAAATAAAAAAAAACGGCAACATAGTTAAACACTTCTTTTTTAAAAACTTATCACATAGCTTTTGCATTTTAGGAAGTATAAGTAAAGAGGTCGATAGAGCTAACTTCAAAATAGCTTCAGAACTCAAATCATTTCTCTGAGCTTAACCTCTTTTAATTGGTTTAATAAGTGTTTTTCCTCCAACATAAGCTCTTTCTAAATTTTCTGAGAGACTGAATTCAATTGGCTTTAAGTCATTTTCTAAAAATTCGTAAACTTGAATATTTTCCATAACTCTTTGAACATAGTTTCTAGTCTCATTGAAGGGTATCAACTCAATCCAATTTTCACTCGTAATATCATCTTTTCTTGGATCACCATATTTTTTTATCCATCTAGAAACTCTAGACTCACCAGCGTTATAAGCTGCAAGAGATAAAATATATGAACCATTGTAATTTGATAGTAACTTATCTAAATATGCACTCCCTAATATAATGTTATATTTTGGATCTTCAGTTAACTTACTTTTAGTATATTCAAGCTTTAAACCGTCAGAAATTCTTTTAGCTGTATAAGGCATTAATTGCATTAATCCTTTAGCGCCTGCATAACTACCAGCTTTGGGGTCAAACTGACTTTCTTGTCTTATGACAGAGTGAATTAGATTTTGGTCAGGAAAAATGATTTTTCCAAAATTAGGTCTATCAATCTGTGGAAAGCTTAAAGGGTCAAGAATTGTGTGATTGTAATATAATATTTTACCTGCTTGCACAGCAAAATCATCTCTTTCTATATCTTTTGCAGTTTTGACAGAGTTAATAGCGATACTTTTTTCATCTCTATCGGCAAGATCCCAAATAAACTTTTTTACTAGGTTAGGTCTATCAAATTCATTAAGTAAAGAAATAGACAAATAGACGGATCTATTTTCTTTATAGTCAGTGCTGTTAGCTTCTGTGTACTCGACCAGCTTCGGTTCAAACAATGTTTTTTCTTTTAATTTGCTTGCAGCTAGTTGTCCATAAAATGTAAGACTATAAAAAGAGGCTTTTTTATACCAGCTTTGAGCATCAGATGAATTACTTACTGTCTCTAAAGTTTTGCCCATCCAATAGGCCGCCCTTGCTTTTGAAATTGGTCTTGAAGAAACGTTCCATATTTCTTGAAAGTGTAGGAATGCTGACTCAGGGTTATTCAAAAAAGTCAGAGCAATCCAACCTGCTAACCACTCAGCTTCAGCAATGTCTTTACTTCCAATCAACCCATGATTTACAGCTAATTTGTATGCGGTATTGTAATTATGACGATCTATTAATCTTCTAATGAGAAAATTTTTCTTATCCCAGAATTTATCAGGTCGTACTAATTGACTTGAATTAGATTTATTTATATCAAGTAATAGTTCTAGTGCACTATCATATTTTCTTTTCTTTATCCGCCAATTAATTCTATCATATACAAGTCCAGGGTTATTTTTTAATTCATCGGGAACTTGTTTTATTAAATTATCGACACCACCAGCAAATGAAATTAATCCAATTCTAGCTTCAAATAGTTTTTGGTAATTTTTATCTACATATTTTATTAAACGCGCTGCGGTTCTATATTTTCCATCCCACAGCAATTTATCTATTCTCTTTACATGATGTTCTTTATTTAAAATACTTTTAAAGGTTTTAATAATTTTAGATTGTTCTTTTCTTGTGAAATTGCCCTCTATATAACCATTTATAATAAGTTCCTTTCCCTTTTCAATTTTACCAATATTCAGAAATGCATTTCCTAGATAAATAAGCCCCCAACCTGATTTTGGGGGATAATTATTAAAGTAATCTATTAATTCTCCATAATTATCTTTGAATGAAATTTTCGACTCAGCTAATAACTTAATTTTTTCAATTTCAGGCCAATTGGAATTTTTTTTTAAATATTCCTTGTAATCATAGAATGTCAGGTTGCTGGCGCCATTATAAAAACTTAGCCAATTTAGTGTTTCCCTTGCAGTTTCATTACTAATATTCTTACTTATACCATTTACTCGACCCCACTTATATTCATCTGCCTTATCGAGAGCCAGCTCGAATAACTCATAATCTTTATTGCTCAATAGTTGGGAGAGAGCAGGCTGCATAGGTTTTCTTATTGGGATTAAAAACCCAGGTACCAGCAACTCTACTTGAGAGCTTTTTTTTACTGGTGTAATTTCAGCAAAAGAAGAATTAACTGCAACAAAAAATAGACTTATTACAAGAATGATTAATTTTTTCACAAAATAATTATTTGATTGATTTGTGCAAGTATATTTATGATTAAGGTTTTTTTAAATAATTAAAAGTGCTATTGTAAATAATGTTTAAAGGGTCTCACACAGCGTTAATTACGCCGTTTGATGGTAAATCTATTGATGAAAAATCATTTAGATCACTTATAGATTTTCAAATAACTGAGGGAATACATGGACTTGTTCCAGTAGGTACTACAGGCGAGTCTCCAACTTTAAGTCATGAGGAGCACAAATTAGTTGTTGAAATATGTGTCGAAGAAACAGCAAAGAGAGTACCGGTAATAGCTGGAACAGGATCAAACAATACGGATGAAGCAATTGATTTAACTATACATGCTGAAAAAGCAGGAGCTGATGGTGCCCTTGTAGTAACTCCATATTACAATAAACCTACTCAACAGGGTTTATATTCACATTTCGAGGCAATAAGTAAAGCAACAAATCTTCCAATTATTATTTATAATATTCCCGGTAGATCAATTGTTGACATGACAACAAACACAATGAGGGAATTATTCAAAATTAAAAATATCGTTGGTGTAAAAGATGCCACATCAGATATACCCAGAGTTTATGAAACAAAAACCACAATAGGAGATAATTTCAATCAGTTAACAGGAGATGATGCAACCACGTTAGCATTTATGACTTATGGTGGTCATGGCTCTATTTCAGTAACTTCTAATATCGCTCCGAAACTATGTTCTGAATTCATGAAATATTGTTTAGAAAAAAATTTCGTGAAAGCTTCGATTATAAATGATAAATTAATGCCTTTGCATCACGCGTTATTTGTTGAGTCAAGCCCCGCACCAGTAAAATATGCAGCATCAAAACTTGGTTTATGTAAAGATGACATAAGGTTACCTCTTACAAGTATATCAGAAGAAACTAAAAAATTAGTAGATAAAGCCATGAAGCACGCTTCATTAATATAGCCTTGCAAATAGCAGTTCAAAACAGAAAAGCAAAGTATAATTATACGTTTGTTGAATTATTTGAGGCAGGGATTGAGCTTCAAGGCAGTGAGATAAAATCGCTTAGAAATGGAAGAGTTGAGATAGCCGAGTCATATGCAAGGGAAGATAATAGTGAAATATTTTTAATAAACTCACATTTCTCAAAATATTCTAATGCATCATATCAAAATCATATTGAAAATCGTCCACGAAAATTGCTTTTACATAAAAAAGAAATAAGAAAAATCATTGGAAAATTAAATAAAGAGTCACTTACTTTAATTCCAACAAAAATATACTTCAATAAAAGAGGTAAGGCAAAATTGGAGATTGCTCTTGCTAAAGGAAAAAAACTGCATGATAAAAGAGATGCTAAGAAAAGAAAAGATTGGGTAAGGGAGAAAAAAAGTTACAGATGATTTACGCTTTAGGAATTGGGTCAAATTCTAACTCAAGATTTGGTAATAAGTTAAATACACTTAAGTTTGTTTTAAAAGAGTTAGAGCGTAACAACATCAAAGTAATAAAAAAATCCAAATTATATTCATCACCGCCCAACAATTTTAAAACTGCCGCTGAAACCTTTTTAAACGCAGCTTTAGTTGTTGAAACAAAATTAAAACCTAAAAATCTATTAATAATTCTGAAAAGAATTGAGAGAATTACAGGAAGATACGCTTATCGTAAAAATACTTCACGAACATGTGATCTAGATATTCTTTTGCTTAGTAAATCTGGCAAAATATTGATAGATGAGAACAAAAATTCCATTGAAATTCCACATCCAAGACTTCATGAGAGAAATTTTGTATTAAGGCCTTTAATGGACATTTGTCCTGGTTGGCACCATTCTGAAAAAAAATCATCCATTATGAGGCTTCATAAAAGCTTGCATATTGAAGATAAAATATACAAAGTCTTAAATACTCTATAAATAGTCAATTATTTTGGGCTTCACTTAGTAAATAATGTATGATTTATAGTGCATTATGGCACAATCAACAGTCTATAAACCTGCAAAACCAATTGATAAGAATCTTGATTCTAAATTAATAGAAAAAGCTTATACTTTTGCAGTCGAGTGTCACAAGTCACAAAAAAGGCATTCAGGTGATCCTTATATATCTCACCCAGTTGCAGTTGCAGATATTCTATTAAACTTAAAGTTAGATACTTCCACAATTATAACGGGCCTTTTACATGACACACTTGAGGATACTCTTGCAACAGAAAATGAAATAGAAGAAAAATTTGGAAAAGAAGTCCTTCAATTAGTAAACGGCGTTACAAAACTGTCAAAAATTGAGACGTATACTGAAAATAAATTCCAGGCTGAAAATTTCAGAAAATTAATTTTAGCAATGTCGAAGGATATCAGAGTTTTGTTAGTAAAGTTAGCTGACCGTTTACACAACATGAGAACGATTCAATTTATTCCACAGGAAAAAAGACGACAACGTATTGCATCGGAAACATTAGAAATTTATGCCCCCCTTGCTGGAAGATTGGGGATGCATGAATTCAAAGACGAATTGGAAGATTTATCATTTCAAATTTTAAATCCATCTGCATATTCCTCATTGATGACAAGAATTGAGTATTTAAAGAAAGATAAATCTAATTTAACTGATAAAATAAAGACAAGGATCTTTAGTCTTTTAGAAAAAAATGAAATTGATTGTCAAATAATAGGACGTGAAAAAAAAATCTTCTCTGTATGGAATAAAATGCAGAATAAGCAAATTGCTTTTAGACAATTGTCGGATATTTTTGCTTATAGGATTATCACTAATAGCATTGAAGATTGTTATAGTATATTGGGCATCATTCATAACCGGTGGTCTGCTGTACCAGGCTCATTTAAGGATTATATTTCGACACCAAAAATTAATAATTATCAGTCAATTCATACAACGATTGTCGGCCCTGAAAGACAGAGAGTTGAACTTCAAATTCGAACGAATGAAATGAACGCTATAGCAGATAAGGGCATAGCTGCACACTGGAGCTATAAAGAGAACTATAATTTGGTAGATAATTCTTCTTCAGATCCAGTTAATGTTACTTGGTTGAGAGATTTAGTAGAAATATTAGACAGTGGTGGAAGCTCTGAGGACTTACTTGAAGCTACAAAATTAGAAATGTTTCAGGATCAAGTTTTTTGTTTTACACCGAAAGGTGACTTAATTCATTTGCCTGCAAATTCTAACTCTATCGATTTTGCTTATGCCCTTCATTCTGAAATTGGAAATCGTTGCGTTGGATGTAAGATTAATGGAAAACCTAGACCCTTATTTACAAAACTTCAAAATGGAGATGAGATTGAAGTACTAACATCAAAAAAACCATCTCCATCTGAAACTTGGGAAAATATTGTTACAACTGCAAAGGCGCAGTCATCAATAAAAAGATTTTTTAAAAAGCAAGAAAAAGATGAATTTACAAGTCTAGGGTTAAAAATATTACACAAAGTCACAGGTAGAAATGAAGATATTTCAAACACAGAAATTAGTAATTTTGCAAAAAGTTTTAATAGGAAAAGTCCTGAGGAGTTTCTTGTTGCAATTGGTAAAGGAAGTATAAAGCCACATCAATTATCAAAGCTTAAGCCTCGTTCAACTTTATTATTTTTTTCTCGATACAGAAGAAGAGACACAAACGATAAGATGCCTTTAGAGATAAGTAACTTCCAACCTGGAATTGCAATTCATTATGCAGAATGCTGTTTCCCTTTACCCAATGAAAATATTTTAGGACTTACATCAGAAGATTCAGGCGTAATTATTCACTCCAGTTTATGTAAGGAGCTAGATAAAGAAACAAATAAAGAAGATTGGATCACTGCCTCATGGAAAGATGTAGATCCAAAGCAGTATTTTTCATCTAGAATAAAAGTCTCAGTTAAAAATGAACCTGGATCTTTAGGTAAATTAGCAACAATTGTTGGAAGTGCAGGTGGCAATATAACTAACCTTAACATATCTGAAAAAGGCGATGATTATTTTGATATGATTTTTATTATTGACGTTCATAATCTAGATCATCTGGATAAGATTATAGAAACTCTCACAGAGGTGGATATTGTAAGTTCTGTAAGAAGGCTTTTGATAAATTTATGAAGACTGAAAAAGAAATAAAAGATTTTTTTGAAAAAGTAGAAGCTATTCAGAATGGACATTTTATACTTTCATCGGGAAAAAGATCCAAAATTTATTGCCAATGTTCAAAGTTATTTGAAGACCCTCGAAATGGAGAGATGGTCTGCGAAGAGTTAAAGTACAGGGTGCAAGAAAATATTGATGACGAGATTGATTATGTGATTTCTCCTGCTTTAGGAGGTCTTCTCGTAGGGTATGAGCTTGCGAGATCTTTAGGATCTAAATTTATGTTCTATGAGAGAGTCGATAATGAATTTGAATTGAGGAGAGGCTTTAATATTAAGGAAAATGCAAACGTCTTATTCGTTGAGGATGTAATTACAACAGGGAAATCAACAAATGAATGTTTAGAAAAACTAAAACTCCTAAATGTTAATTTATTAGGCATCGCAGCAATCGTTGATCGTTCAAATCATAAATTATTTAAAGATCACAATGTAATATCAGTCCTAAAACTAGATATTCCAATTTATGATCCCAACAACCTCCCAGACGATCTTAGTAAAATACCTGCAACAAAACCTGGTAGTAGAGTAATATAAATGACCCTACCTCGTCTTGGTGTAAATATTGATCACGTAGCAACTCTTAGAAATGCCAGAGGAGAAAACTATCCAAGCCCATTAAGAGCTGCTCTTTTGTGCCAAGAATATGGAGCAGATGGTATAACTACGCATCTAAGAGAAGATAGGCGTCATATAAGAGACGATGATATTAATGAAATTATTGAGAACATTTCAATTCCATTAAATTTTGAAATGGCACCAACAGATGAAATGGTTAACATAGCAGTGAATGCAGGTCCGAATGCATGTTGTATTGTTCCAGAAAAAAGAGAAGAAATAACCACCGAAGGCGGAATAGATGTAAGAAGTAATCATAATATTCTCGTACCAAAAATTGAAAAGATAAAAAAAAATAACATAAGGGTCTCTTTGTTCATAGACGCTTCAATGGACCAAATCAAAATGGCCAAAGAGATTGGTGCTGATATTGTAGAGCTTCATACGGGAGAATTTTGCCGTAAAATAAACTATAATGAAGATGCTTCATCAGAACTTGAACGAATTAGAGAAGCAGCAGATTTTAGTACTAGCATTGGACTTGAATTACATTTTGGTCACGGAATAACATTCGACTCTGTAGGGGAACTATCTAAGATAAAGGAAGTAAAAGAGTTTAACATTGGACATTTTATCATTTCGGAGTCAGTTTTTCTTGGACTAGAAAAATCAATAAGTAAATTTAGAGAACTGATTAAAAAAGGAAGGGGAATTCAGTGATAGGCCTAGGATCAGATTTGATTGATATTCGTAGAATAGAAAACACGCTTTCAAAGTTTGGAGATAGGTTTAAAAAAAGAATTTTTACAGAAAATGAGATAAAAAAATGTGAAAGAAGAAAAGAAAGTGCAGCTTGTTATGCTAAAAGGTTTGCAGCTAAGGAAGCTGCGGCAAAGGCTCTTGGTACAGGTTTTAGAAATGGAGTATTTTGGAGAGATTTAGAAGTTACCAATCTACCCTCAGGAAAACCTACGATTACTTTTCATGGAAATTCTCAACTTCAACTCAAAAAAAATTGTGAACGATAAGGAGCCAGACATAAATTTAACAATTACTGATGAGTTTCCTTATGCTCAAGCAATTGTAACAATTAATTAATTTAATGACCGATAAATTTCTTAGTAAATCATGGTTTAAATCAAATTTGTTAACATTGATTTATGCATTGTTAATAGCTTTATTGATCAGAACTTTTTTATTCCAACCATTTTTTATTCCCTCTTCCTCGATGGAGCCAAACTTACTTATTGGTGATCGGTTATTTGCTTCAAAGTACGATTATGGCTACAGTAAACATTCATTTCCATTTAGTCTTGGACCAATATCAGATCGAGTTTTATCAACAAATCCAGAAAGAGGAGATGTTATAATATTTAAACCGCCTCATACTAATTTGGACTATATTAAAAGATTAGTAGGTATGCCAGGTGACATCATTAAAGTTAAAGATGGTAAATTAATTATTAATGGTGAAAGCGCTAAATATAAAGAATTAAGAGAGGATACAAAAATTTTAAAAAATGGACGCGTAGTTAAAGCAAGAGTTCTCATCGAAACTTTACCAAACGGAAAATCATATGAAATTTATAATTACATAGACGGATCCCCTGGCGATAATACTAGTGAAATAATTGTTCCTAACGACAGTTACTTTTTCCTAGGTGATAATAGAGATAATTCAAATGATAGCCGATTTTGGGGCTCTGTAAATTTTAATAGATTAGTAGGTAAGGCACAAATTATATTTTTTTCAACTGAAGGTGGTTCAAAATTTTATGAAATTTGGAAGTGGCCTTTTGATATACAATTTAAAAGGTTGCTTAAGCTAATAAGTTAATGGCAAAAAATTTATCAATTTTAGAAAAAAAAATTTCCTACAAATTTAAAGACAAAACCCTATTAAAACGGGCAGTCACACATAAGAGTTTCAAAAAACTAGAAAGTAATGAAAATTTAGAATTTCTCGGTGATAGGGTGTTAGGATTAGTAATTTCAGAAAAACTTTTAATAGATAAACCAGGTAAACAAGAGGGTTCTCTCGACAAAATGCTAAGTAGTCTGGTAGACAGAAATGCCTGCCATGAAATTGCAAAAAAAATATCCCTTGGAGATTTTATTCTTTTAGGACAAACTGAAAAATCATCACTCGGTAACAATAAAAAAAGCATTCTATCTGATGCATGTGAAGCATTGTTGGGAGCAATATATTTAGACTCTAGTTTTACTCAAGTAAGAAAAGTTATATTAGCATTATGGAAAACAAAGTTTGATAATATTGCTGAAGATATTATTGATGCAAAATCAAAGCTACAAGAGTGGACTCTAAAAAAATATAAAACCCTTCCTAAGTATAAAACAATCAGTAAAACTGGTCCTGACCATAATCCTAAATTTAAAATTCAAGTTGAATTTATGAATTATAAAAAAGCTATAGGAACTTCTTCATCAATAAAAGAATCAGAAAAAAATGCTGCACTTGCTTTCATAGAGAAAAATAAGATAAATTCTATTAAATGAAGAGTGGAAACATTGTATTAATTGGACCAACAAATTCTGGAAAGTCATCTCTTGTTAATAAAATAATGGGACAGCGAGTATCACTTGTTTCAAGGAAAAAACAGTCAACTACATTTAATCAAAAGGTCTATAAGAAATTTTCTGAAAACGAATTTATTATCCAAGATACTCCAGGCTTTTTTTCGAGTAGAAAAAAAATTAATAATAATATCATTTCATCTCCCCTTGCGGAAATTGAGACTTCAGATTTAATTTACGTTGTCGTAGATATTTCGTTAAGAATTAATAATGAATATAAAAAAATTATTAACTCTCTAGAAAATAAAATTGAAAAACAGCATGTATTTCTAATACTAAATAAAATAGACAAAGTTAAGAAAGATAAAGTACTTAGTGCAATTAAATTTTATTCAAAAGAAAAAATATTTAATGAAATATTTCCAATCTCAAGTCTCACAGGTGAAGGAGTTGCAAATCTCATAAAATTTTCAAAGAAATTTACTATTAAAACTTCAATAAAAAGCAAGCCTTCTAGTAATATACAGATTAAGAAGAAACTATTTTACTCAGAAGTAACACGAGAAAAAATACTAGATAAGATACATAGAGAGATACCTTATCAGTGTGATGTCGTAACTGAAAAGATTAATAAGGTTGCAAGACAAATTAAAATATACCAATCGATTGTAGTTAAAAGACAATCACATAAGAATATACTTGTTGGAAAGAAAGGTTCAATGTTGAAAGAAATTGGTCAAGCTTCAAGAAAAGAAATTGCAAGATTTGAAAACAAAAAGATTCACCTATTTTTATTTGTGAAGCTGGCTAAAGAAAAGAAAATATGAGGTGGTCTGGAACAGGATTTGTATTAGGATTTAAAAAATATAATGAGTCATCCTATATTTTAGATGCGTTTACAGAAGACCATGGAAGGCATAAGGGATTAATTAGAGGAATACATTCAAAAAACTTACGTGCTGTAATAGAGCCAGGAAATGAAGTAATGTTAAATTGGTCTGGACGTTTAGAAAGTCACTTGGGTAATTATACTGTTGAACCTATTAAATTGTGGTCATCTTATATACTGAATCGTAAAGTAAATTTGCATGGCATAAATTCTATTTGTTCAATAATTATATCTACTATGGCAGAGAAACAGCAAAATGCGTTTATGTATGAAAAGTCACTAAGTCTAATAAAAGATATATGTAAAAATAAAGAAGATTGGATCAAAAGTTATATTTTTTGGGAAATTGATTTACTGTCAGATATCGGTTACGGCCTAGATTTAACTGAATGCGCAGTAACATCTGAGAAAGAAAATTTAAAGTTTGTTTCGCCCAGCAGTGGAAGGGCTGTAACCATAGAAGGAGCAGGCTCTTATAAAGATAAACTATTTAAACTACCCAACTTTTTAATCAACAGATCGTCTGAATATAATAATGAGGATTTAGACAACGCACTTAGTCTGACAGAGCATTTTTTTCGTAAGAGATTTTATGAGCCAAATAATCTTAATTTCCCAAAAAGCAGGAATCATCTAAAAATTTCAATTATAAAATGAAAATCAAAAATATTAACTTCACTGACGCGTTAGAAGAAAAGTATCTAGCATACGCACTTTCAACAATTACTCATCGAGCGCTACCAGATATTCGTGATGGGCTAAAGCCGGTTCATAGAAGGCTATTGTTTGCAATGTTTCAATTAAGGCTCAACTCAAGTTCTGGTTTTAAGAAATCAGCAAGAATAGTTGGCGATGTAATTGGTAAATTTCACCCACACGGAGATCAGTCTGTTTATGAAGCACTCGTGAGATTAGCTCAGAATTTTTCAACAAGGTATCCGTTAGTTGATGGCCAAGGAAATTTTGGCAACATTGATGGAGATAATGCAGCTGCAATGAGATATACAGAGGCAAGATTGACTGCGTTAGCAGAGTTAATGCTAAAAGATATATCAGAGGATACCATTGATTATATTAATACATATGATGGCATCGATCACGAGCCAATAGTTCTTCCATCAGCGTTTCCAAATTTGCTAGCTAATGGAAGTTCAGGAATTGCAGTTGGAATGGCGACAAATATTCCTCCCCATAACATTAATGAATTGTTTAAGGCTTTATCAAAATTATTAAAAAATCCAAATTATACTAACTCACAATTACTAAAGCTTATTCCAGGACCAGATTTTCCAACAGGAGGAGAAATCATTGATAGTGATGATGCATTGAAAGATGCCTATGTCAAAGGAAAGGGAACAATAAGGCTTCGGGCAAGATGGAAAAAAGAAGACCTTGGAAGAGGTCAATATCAAATTATCGTCTATGAAATTCCCTATCAAGTAAATAAAGCCAGAATTATAGAAAAAATATCTGATCTTATTGATAATAAGAAAGCAAACTACCTAGAGGCAATTCAAGATGAGTCTGCAGAAGACATCAGAATAGTTCTCATTCCAAAAAATAGAAGTTTTAAAGCTGAAGTAATTTTTGAGGACTTATGTAAGAATTCAGATTTAGAAATTAGATACGCCATCAATTTTAATGCAATCAATCACAAACTCGAGCCAAAATTATTTTCACTTAAAGAGAGCTTAAAATCATTTATTGACCATCGGTTTAATGTTTTAAAAAGAAGAACAAAGTATCGATTAATTCAAACTGAGAATAGGCTTGAAATACTCAAAGGTTTTTTAATAGTTTATAAAAATTTAAACAAAGTAATTAAAATTATTAGAACAGAAGCAGATCCTGAGAAAAAGTTGATTAGCGTATTTAGAATAAATAAGAGGCAAGCCGAAGCAATATTGGCAATGAGGCTAAGGCAATTAAAAAAATTAGAAGAAAAAGAAATTAAAAAAGAAAATGAAGAATTGAATTCATACAAGAAAGAATTAAACAAGCTACTAAAATCAAAAAAAGAGCAAATAAAGGAATTAAATTTAGAATTCATAAAAAGTTTAGAAATATTTTCAAAAGACGAAAATGCTACAAATAGAAAAACTGTTGTTAATACAGAATATAAAGAAATTGACTACTCGACTGAAGAATTTGAAAGTAAAGATCCCGTAACAGTGATACTCTCAAAAAATGGATGGATAAAAACCATAAAAGGACATCAGGATGATTATACAAACGTGAAGTATAAAGAAGGAGATGCTGAGAAATTTATTATAAAATTAAAAAATAATAGTAAACTTCTGCTTTTTTCTACTTTAGGTAAATTTTATACAATTAATTGTAACAAAATATCTGCAGGAAGAGGTTTTGGCGATCCTGTCAGTCTATTGATAGATAAAAATGATAATGAAGAAATTTTATTTGCAACTACTTATGAGCAAGAGAAGGAATATCTAATTACCAGTAGTGCAGGCAAGGGATTTTTCGTAAATACCTCAGATTTAATGGCGTCTACTAAATCGGGGAAAAGGGTTATGACTTTAAAAGGTAATGAAAAATCTATCTCCTGTTTTCAAAAAAAAGGAGACTTAATAGCCGTTTTTAGTGGTGAAAAGAAAGCGGTAAAACTTCTAATTTTTGATCATTCAGAAATACCTTTAATGCAAAAAGGAAGAGGGGTGACATTACAGAAATTCAAAAGTGGAAAAACTTTGAGCGGTATTTGCTTTGACTCTAGGGAAGGTATTTTAAATGAGAATAATGGCAAAACTCTTTTGGCGGCCAATGAAATAAAAAAATGGCAGGGTAAAAGAGCTCAAGCTGGTAAAATTGAACCTAAAAGTTTACATTCCAAAATTTAATATCTATCTTAGTTTTATATGGAAAACTATCCAGACAGTTACTATGCACAAAATATAGAGACCCTAAAGAAACCTTATGATCAACTAATTGATAATCATGAGTGTGATATCTGTGTAGTCGGCGGAGGCTTTTCAGGACTATCAACAGCTATTGAGGCTGCAAAAAAAGGACTAAAGGTAATTGTAATTGAGCAAAATTTATTTGGATGGGGCGCTTCGGGCAGAAATGGGGGCCAAATCTGGAATGACGTATCATGGGGTATAGACGTAATTGAAAAGAAATATGGAATTAAACTTGCAAGACAAATCTGGGATATATCTCAAGCTTCTGTAGATTTAATTGATGACAGAATAAGGGAATTTGGCATTGAATGTGATAAAAAAAATGGGGGAATTAGTGCCGCTACTAGCGCGGCCAAACTGAGAGAGTATGAAGAAAATAGAGAGTATAAAATAAAAACATACAACTATAATAATTTAGAACTCCTTGACAAAGATAGTGTCGATAAAGAAATTGGTTCATCACTTTATTACGGGGGTGTCCTTGATAAAGGGGCGGGGCATTTACATCCAATTAAATATGCATTGGGTTTGGTAAAAGCGGCAGAAAAATTGAATGTAAAACTCTATGAAAGATCTGTGGTTACTAAGATTAATCAAACAAGTCATGCGGTTGAGGTTCTTACAGATAGAGGGATGGTAAAAGCTAAAAAAATAGCAGTATGTTGCAACGCCTATATAAAAGGTCTAAATTTAGGTATTGAAAATAGAATAATGCCATGTGCTACTTATATTGTCTGTACTGAGCCATTAAGTCAAAATTTACAGAGAGAAATACTGCCAAACGATTATTGCGTTAGTGATACAAATTTTGATTTAAATTATTATAGATTATCTGACAGCAAAAGAATGATATTTGGTGGTGCAGTAGGCTATTCACTAAAGATTGTAGAGGGATTAAAAAAAAGAACCAAGAGACAATTGAATAAAGTGTATCCAAATTTAAGTGAATTAAAAATTGACTATATCTGGGGTGGATTAATAGCGTTAACAATGAATAGAGTGCCTGACATTGGGATGGTGAATGATAAAATTTATTATGCTCAAGGCTTCTCAGGACATGGAGTTGCATTAACTGGAATTGCTGGAAAGATTTTAGCAGAAAATATGGTAAGTGAAAAAACAAAGGAGCTCGAGGCTTTTGAAAAGATTAAACACAAAAATTTTCCTGGAGGAAGATTATTTAGGATGCCTTTGCTTGTAACCATAAGCTCTATGCAAAGAATGATGGATATTTTCAATGTATAACATTCTTTTTATAGGGATTGGGAAAATGGGCTCTCCAATGGCCGGCTACCTATCAAAAAAACATGATGTTTCTATTTATAATCGTACAAAAAGCAAATGTGATAACTGGATCAAAAATTATAAAGGGAAAGTTGTTGATAAATTATCAGAAACTAATCAAAAATATGATTTTATTATTTCATGTGTAGGCAACGATGAAGATTTAAAAGAAATAACCTCAATAGATAAAGGGTGCCTAAACTCTCTTAAAGAAAAGTCAATATTCATTGATCATTCAACTGTATCACCAAGAATAGTAAGAGAAGTAGAAAAAAACTTAGAAAATTTAGGTGTTAGTTTCCTTGATGCCCCAATATCAGGTGGACAAGCGGGAGCGGAAAAAGGCCAATTAAGTATAATGATTGGAGGTTCAGAGAAGGCATATGAAAGAAGTATTGAAATATTAGGATCATATGGAAAAAAAATAAAATATATGGGCGCTTCAGGATCTGGTCAGCTAACGAAAATAATTAATCAAATTTGTATTGCAGGACTAGTTCAAGGCTTATCAGAGTCTATTTATTTTATGAAGCAGACCGATTTAAACCCTGATGATGTATTGGAAGTAATTTCATCAGGGGCCGCACAATCATGGCAAATGGATAATCGTTTTAAATCAATGGTTGCGGGAGAATTCGACTTTGGTTTTGCAGTTGATTTAATGAGAAAAGATCTTTCAATTGCATTTGCAGAAGCAGATACACATGGCATTAATTTAGAGGTTACTAAAATTGTCGATAAATTCTATAGCGATATTCAAGATTTAGGCGGAAATAAACTTGATACATCAAGTTTAATAAAACGTTTAATCAATTAGTTTTAAAAATTTTGAAACTTCAGGCGCATAATAAGTAATTATTGCATCTGCTCCTGCTCTTTTGAATGAAGACAATTGTTCTATAACCATAGTTTCTTCGTTAATTATACCTTGTTGTGATCCGAATTTAATGAGTGAGTACTCACCTGAAACTTGGTAGGCAAATGTGGGATACTTAAGTTCATTCTTAATTCTGTATATGATGTCCAAATAGCTAATTCCAGGCTTTACCATTATCATATCGGCCCCTTCAGCTATGTCCATTGATGCCTCCCTGATTGCTTCATCAGAATTCAATATATTCATCTGGTAAGTTTTTTTATCTGTCTTTAAATTCTTGGATGAGCCAACAGCATCTCTAAATGGTGCATACATGCTTGATGAATATTTTGCTGCATAAGACAAAATGAGAGTATCCAAAAATTTATTTTTTTCTAACTCGTCTCTAATCATGCCAATCCTACCATCCATCATATCTGAAGGGGCAACTATGTCTGCACCATGTTCAGCAAGCAGGATAGATTGTTTAACTAAAATACCATTAGTTTCGTCGTTTAGAATCTTACCTTCATCGCTTAATAATCCATCATGACCATGATCTGTATATGGATCTAATGCAACATCGCACATAATACCAAAGTCAGACTTATGACTTTTAAGCTTTTCAAGAGACCTACAAACCAAATTATCTGGATTTAGTGCTTCATCTCCATACTTTGTTTTTAGCTCCTGAGGCGTGAACGGAAATACAGCTATAAGATTTATTTTATGCTCACTAGCAATATCATAGACCTCATTTAAATTATCTATCGAATACCTATAAACATTAGGCATTGATTGAATTTCATCTTTGATATTGTTTCCTTCACATACAAAAACTGGCCATACTAAATCGTTTGAACTAAGCATACTTTCTTGAATAAGGTTTCTAATCCATTTAGCTTGACGAGTTCGTCGCAACCTATTTTTTGGATATTTAAGTTCTAATACACTCATTTAGATTTTTTCTTTGGCAATATTATAAAAGAGCTAGTAGAATTTATATACTCAGTATAACCACCCTTCTTTTTTGATAATCTATTTTCTAACATAGTCACACCGGAAACCCTAAGTAATAAGTAAGTCATTATTATTGGAGCAATAAAAATTAATAAATTGTTAGATAATGCAAAACAGTAAATTGTAATACCCCACCAAAATAGACTATCCCCGAAATAATTTGGGTGTCTTGAATAATACCAAAGCCCTTTATCCATAACTTTATTAATATTATTTTGATCTAATTTAAATTTGGATAATTGTATATCAGCTATCGTTTCAATAAGAATTCCTGAAAGTGCTATCAATATACCTACCCAATGGACAAAACTTAAATCAATACTAGTGTCTAAAATGCTGATCAGGGGCAATGATATAATTGGAATTAAAATTATTTGGATTAAGTAAGCTGTTAAATAAAGACCAATATCTCCTCTAGCTTCTCTAATTTTAACATATCTAATATCCTCAGTCTTATTAACATTTCTAATTAAAAGATAGATACCAAGTCTAAAACCCCATATTGTTATTAGAAACAAGCATATTATTTCAGTAACAGAAAATGAATTATTCATTACCAGAGCCAACAGAAATGAAAAAAAGAAACTAGGACCCCAGTAAATGTCAATAAAATCTGCTCTTCTAGTTTTAAGGGATGATATCCACAAAATAGTGATGACGATAAAATTGAAGCCTAATATAGTTATAAAATTAAGTATCATAATTCAGTATATATATGTCTTTTAAATTTTTAGACAATTATAATTTTATTCCATTTGCACATCGTGGCGGTTCCTATGATTTTTGTGAAAATACTTTAGATGCATTCAATAATTCAATTAATTTAGGATATCGGCACATCGAAACCGATGTTAGGCATACAAAAGATAATAAGTTAATAATATTTCATGATCCAGATTTAAAAAGAATTCTTGGCCTAGATACAAAAATAGAAAATTTAAATTATGAAGAGTTAAAAAATATAAAAATTTTTGAGACACATACAATCCCATTACTTGACGAGGCCCTATCTTCTTGGCCTGAAATAAATTTTAATATTGAACCCAAAAGTTTAGAGTCAGCATACTTATTGAAAGATAAATTAAAATCTATAAAAAATATTGACAGGATATGTATTGGTTCATTTAGTAATTCTAAGATAGATATTTTGAGAAATGAGTTTAGAGATAATCTATGTTCATCCATGACTAAGAGTGAGACCATATTATTTTTTCTGAATAGATTTTTTTCTATCTATGATAATAGTATTCCATGTCTTCAAATACCTATGACATATATGGGCTTTAGAATTGTTACTAGTGATCTAGTTGAGCATGTTCATAGTCTTGGAAAAAAAATACATGTCTGGACAATTAATGATGAAAACCAGATGATAGATCTAATAAATATAAATGTTGACGGTATAATGACAGATAAACCGACAACTTTAAAAAAAGTCTTACAAAAAAAGTCTCTTTGGAATTAATTATTGTATTTTTTTATATACAAGATTTAGTATAATTAGTTTAATAATATCCTATATGAGTGAACAAACTAAAGTATCTATTGCTTCAGACCACGCAGGCTTTGATCTAAAAGATCAAATAAAAAAACGCCTTATAGATTCTGGAGTTGATGTTATTGATAGAGGACCAGATAAAAAAGATCCAGTAGATTATCCTGACTACGCTTCAAAAGTTACTAATGACATTTTAAATGAAAAAGCTCATAAGGGCGTATTAGTTTGTGGAACTGGCCAAGGGATGGCGATGGCAGCAAATAAAAAACCTGGGATTAGAGCTGCTCTTTGCTATAACAGTGAGGTTACGAAATTAGCTAGGGAACATAATGATGCAAATATTTTGACTTTGGGCGCTCGTGTTATAGATGAAGCTACAGCTCTAAGTCTAGTTGAAACATTTTTAAATACTAACTTTGAGGGCAACCGACACGCTGCTAGAATAAATAAAATAGGATAATTATATGACTTTTTTTTCATCTCCACTTCAAGAAATCGATAACGAAATTCATGAAGCAATAAATAAAGAACTTTCAAGACAACAAAATCAGATTGAGTTAATTGCATCAGAAAATATAGTTTCAAAAGCTGTATTAGAAGCTCAGGGATCTGTATTAACTAATAAATACGCAGAAGGGTATACTGCAGCCCGGTATTACGGAGGATGTGAATTTGTTGATATTGCAGAGGACCTAGCAATACAGAGACTTAAGAAACTCTATAAATGTGAATATGCTAACGTTCAGCCTCATTCAGGAGCGCAGGCTAATGGCGCGGTTATGTTAGCGCTAATAAAACCAGGAGATACAATTTTAGGTATGAGCCTGGATGCTGGTGGACATTTAACTCATGGGTCAGCACCATCTATGTCAGGAAAATGGTTTAATGCAGTTCAGTATGGTTTAGATGACGAAGGATTAATTAATTATGATGAAGTTGAGTCGCTCGCAAAAGAACATAGACCTAAAATAATAATTGCAGGAGGAAGTGCTTACTCGAGAATTATAGACTTCAAAAGATTTCGTGAAATTTGTGATATGGTAGGAGCGTATTTGCATGTAGATATGGCTCACTTTTCAGGACTAGTTGCAGCAGAAGAGTATCCTAATCCTTTAGAGTTTGCAGATGTTGTTACTTCAACAACTCACAAAACTATAAGAGGCGCTAGAGGGGGCATGATACTCTCTAATAATAACGACTTAGGCAAAAAATTTAATTCAGCTGTATTCCCAGGATATCAAGGTGGACCTCTAATGCATGTAATAGCCGGTAAAGCTGTTGCCTTTGGTGAGGCCTTAAAACCAGAATTTAAAGAATATATAAAACAAGTTATTAAAAATGCTCAAACACTTAGTAAAACGCTAGTAGATGGTGGTCTCAAAATTGTTTCCGGAGGTACAGACACGCACTTGATATTAGTTGATTTAACCCCAATGGACCTGACTGGCGATGCCGCATCAACAAGTCTTGAGGAAGCCCACATTACATGTAATAAAAACGGAATACCAAAGGATCCCAAACCGCCAAAAATAACTTCTGGGATCAGGTTGGGGACTCCTGCGGCTACAACAAGAGGTTTTAAAGAGAAGGAATTTGAAGCTGTTGGAAATTTGATTCTTGAAACTCTATCAGGATTAAAACAAAACCCAAATGATAATAGTAAAGTTGAAAAAATAGTAAAAGAGAAAGTGATGAATCTCTGTAATAAATTTCCAATTTATAATTAGGTGACAATATGAAGTGTCCATTTTGTGGAAATAATGACACCCAAGTCAAGGACTCTCGAGCAACGGAGGACAATTCTGCTATAAGAAGAAGAAGGTTTTGCTCTGCATGTGGTGCACGCTTTACAACATTTGAACGTATACAATTGAGGGAACTGACTGTTCTTAAAAAATCAGGAAAGAAAGTCCCATTTGATCGTGATAAACTAGAAAGATCAGTGCAAATAGCTCTCAGAAAAAGACCAGTTGACAATGAAAGAGTTGATAGAATGATTAGTGGTATAGTTAGAAGAGTTGAGAGTTTAGGTGAAACAGAAGTTTCATCAGATGTGATAGGTGAAATTGTTATGGAAGGATTGCAAAGTATTGACTCTGTCGCATATGTTCGTTTTGCATCGGTCTATAAAAATTTCCGCGAGGCAAAAGATTTTGAAGAGTTTTTAGGTGTAATTTCATCCACTGAAGATTAGGTTAGCATTTGAGTGAAAAAAATTATCTTAGAATCGCAGAAAGAATGGCACTTAGGGCCATTGGTACAACGTATCCAAACCCACCGGTAGGAGCAGTAATTGTTAACAACGGTATAATTTTGTCAAGAGGTTGGACACAGCCTAAAGGTGTACCTCACGCTGAAATTCATGCAATTAATCAAATTAAAAATAAAAAAGATATTAAAGGTGCTCATTTGTATTGCACTCTAGAACCATGTTCGCATGAAGGTAAAACCCCTCCTTGCGTTGACAAAATTATAGAACTCAAATTTGCAAAAGTGATCATCTCTCAGGTTGATAAAAATCCCCTAGTTAATAATAATTCAGTAAAAAAATTAAGATCAGCTGGTATTAACGTTATTATTAAAAATTTTGGAGATAAAGTAGAAGAATTAAATAATATTTTTTTTAATTCAATAAAAGATCGTAAGCCATTCATAACACTTAAAATTGCATCTACAGCTGATGGTAAGATTGCGACAAATTTATACGAAAGTAAATGGATCACTAATTCAACTTCACGAATGTTTGGCCATAAATTAAGATCGTTGAACGAATGTTTGATTGTAGGAACTGGCACAATAAGAAAAGATAACCCCATATTAGATTGTAGGCTTGAAGGATTAAGTAAAAGATCTCCTGATATATTTGTTTTAGATAGAAGACTAGATTTAAAGCATAATTTAAAAATATTTATCAATAAAAACCGTAAAATATATATTTTTCATTCTGATAAAACGAAGAAAAAAATTTTAAATTCAAAGAATATAAAGTATATAAAAATTAAAGAAGTAAATAACGTGTTAGATATCAATAGCGTCATAAGAAAAATATCTGATTTAGGGTATATGAGGGTGATGGTCGAAGGAGGCTCAAAATTATCAGCTTCTCTATTGAATGAAAATCTAATTGACGAAATAGCTTGGTTTAGGGCGAGTAAAATAATGGGAAATATCGGTATTAATGCTATTTCAAATTTAGATATTGATAGTATTGAAAATTTAAAAAAATTTAAGTTAATTAGTGTTAAATCAATTGATAATGACCAATTATCTATTTACAGGAAAAAATAATCCATGTTTTCGGGAATAATAGAAAACATAGGAACTGTTAAAGAGTATAAAAAACTCAAAGACTATCTGCTTGTACTTGATACTGATCTTAACTTTAAAGATGTGAAAAAAGGAAGCTCAGTTTGCTGTAATGGAGTATGTTTAACTGTTACATCTAAAAAAAAATTATCTAAAAAAACAAGACTTAGCTTTGATGTTTCAAAAGAGACAGTAAATTGTACAAACTTCAATCATTTAAAAATAGGCAATCTAGTAAATATTGAGAAATCCCTTAGAGTTGGAGATGAAATTAGTGGGCATTTTGTTTTTGGACATGTAGATGATACTGCTACATTAGTATCATCAAAAAAAATTGGTGGCTCTTATGAGTTGAAATTCAAAATTTCTAAAAAACTAAGTAGGTTTATCGCAAAAAAAGGGTCTATTGCCATAAATGGTATTTCTCTTACTATCAATAATTTTAAAAAAAGCGAAATTTATCTTAATATAATTCCTTACACATGGAAAAAAACTAATCTTAATAAATTAAAAGTAGGCGATAGAATAAATCTTGAAGTAGATATGCTTGCAAGATATGTTACGCAAAACCGTTGACCTATATTGCTTATGAATAATGAATTTATATCATCTATTGAAGAAATAATTGAAGACCAAAAACTTGGTAAAATGGTAATTATGGTCGATGATGAAGATCGTGAAAATGAGGGAGATTTGATTATTCCTGCGTCGAAAGTTGATGATAAAGCAATAAACTTTATGGCAACTCATGGCAGGGGTTTGATTTGTTTATCGCTAACAGAGGATAGAGTAAAGGAACTTGATTTACCTTTGATGTCACAAAATAATGACTCTCGCGACACTACTGCATTTACAATATCCATAGAAGCAAAAGAGGGTGTTACAACGGGTATTTCTGCGCAAGACCGAGCTGTAACAATCCGAACTGCAATTGATCAAAATAAATCAAAAAAAGACATTATGAGTCCGGGGCACGTATTTCCGTTGGTTGCCAGAGACGGAGGAGTATTAATGAGAGCTGGTCACACTGAAGCATCAGTTGATTTAGCTAGGCTTAGCGGGTACACGCCAGCGGGAGTTATTTGCGAAATAATGAATGATGATGGCACTATGGCTAGAATACCCGATCTAATAAAATTTTCAAAAAAACATAGCATCAAAATAGGAAGGATAGTCGATTTAATTTCACATAGAAGAAATAAAGACAAGTTCATTAAAAAATCTTATGACTCAGAAATAAATTTAGACTCAGGTGGTAAATTTAATATCAAAATATACGAGTCACTCTTTGATGGGACTGAGCAAATTGTACTGACAAAAGGAGATGTAAGTGATGGAAATCCAATTATGGTCAGAGTACATGTTACAGATTACTTTGATAATTTATTTGGAAACTACGGAAGTGATGATGCTTCATTGCACAAAGCTATCAAGATTATTGAAAAAGAAAATAGAGGTGTAATTATTTTGATCAGAGATACTGGTAAATCTATAATTAATAATTTAATAACCAACCAATCAAATCCAGTAAATCAAATACACAATACGAGTGATGAACTTAGAATTTATGGTATGGGAGCACAAATTCTATCAGAAATTGGAGTAAAAAAAATGATACTTCTTACGAATACTGAATGGAAATTCATTGGCTTGGATGCTTTTGATATAGAAATTATTGAGACTAAATTTTTAAATACTCTAAATGAATAAAAAATACAAATTCTTAATAGTAGCCTCAACCTTTTATCCTAAAATAACAGAAGGTTTATTAAATGGTGCAGTTACTGAATTGAAAAAACTAAAATTTAATTATGATATATTTAGGGTAAACGGATCACTAGAAATCCCAGTTCAAATTTCCATACTTCTTAAGAGAAAAAAATATGATGCAGTTATTGCAGTGGGTTGTATTATTAGGGGCCAAACAGATCACTATGAGTTTATTGCAAATGCAATTACAAATTCACTACTTTCACTTTCAGTTGAAAATAGAATTCCAATTTCAAATACTGTTCTTACTTGTTCAAGCGTTAAACAAGCAACTGAGCGATCTTCAAAAAAACTCAATAGAGCGAGAGAAGCAGTTTTAGCGGCTATATCAGTGTTAAAAAATTAATTTGATGTCCGATATAAAATCATA
>CACFGR010000013.1 GCA_902565955.1 uncultured Pelagibacteraceae bacterium
TAACTTAAATAAATTGCCGCACATAATTAAAAATAATATGATAGAAAATAATAAACCTCGACCTTTATATGTAATAAATAATTTTTGAAAACTCTAAAAATGATTGATGTAAAAAAATTGTGTAAGGAAAAAGGTCTTAGGATGACTGAGCAAAGAAATATAATTGCTGATGTGATTACTAAAATGAGTATAACAGGGCATCCAGACGTAAATGAAATATTTCTTAATGCAAACGAGAAAGATAGAAATATAAGTATCGCCACTGTTTATAGAACAGTTAAACTATTTGAAGAGTATGGCGCAATTGAAAAACACGATTTTAAAGATGGAAGGTCCAGATACGAGGCCATTGAAGATCATCATCATGACCATTTAATCGATATAGAAACAGGTGAAATTCATGAGTTTACAAACGAGCAAATAGAAAAGATACAAAGTATAGTTGCTGAAACACTAGGCTATAAGCTTGTCGATCATAGATTAGAGCTATATGGTATAAAAATAAAAAAATAAACTGATGTCTATTATAAGACTTATATCAATTCTATTTTTGCTGGTATTTTTTATTTTGTTGTCTATTCCTTTACAACTATTATTTAATTTAATTGGCAATGAACCTAAAAAAATATACCCATTATTTTTTTATAAAACAGTTAAACGAATTACTGGCATCAACATTAAATTTGATAAAAGAAAATTTGATCAAAAAAAGAAAGGTGTCCTCTATATTGCAAATCACGTTTCGTGGTTTGATATTATCTGTTTGGGTGCGCTATTGAACGCAAGGTTTATTGCAAAAAGAGAAGTGGCAAAAATGGGAATATTCGGTTTTTTAGCTAGACTCAGTAATACTTTTTTTATTGATAATTCTGATAAAACCAAAATTATAGAATACAATAGACTAATAAAAGAAAATTTAGAATTAGGTGAAAACTTTATAATTTTTCCAGAAGGTACAACATCAGATGGAAACGGAGTTATAGACTTTAAATCATCTATGTTGGAATGCGTATTTAGTAATGAAAAGAATATAAACATACAACCAATCTCTATTTGTTACTCGATGCAAAACAACATACCAATGGGAATTTATTTAAGAAGAGAAATTGCCTGGGTTGGTGACACATCAATGGTCAATGCAATGGCTAATTTTCTTAAAACTGGTAGCATTACTGTTGAATTAATTTTTCATAATATGACTAGTGCTATTAGTTTTGATAATAGAAAAGAATTGGCTGCATATTGTGAAAAGATAATATTGACTGGCTTAAATCAAAAATTGAAGATTAATTGATATGGAAAATTCTACTTTTTATGTTAAATCTTACGGCTGTCAAATGAATATGTATGACAGTGAAAAGATAATATCTATACTTGAAAATAAAGGCTTAAAAAAAAATCTTAACCCAGAAAACGCAGATTTAATAGTTTTTAATACTTGCAATATAAGAGATAAGGCTGCTCACAAAGTTTATTCTGATATAGGAAGAGTTAGTAAATCCAAAAAGAAAAAAACAATAGCAGTTGTAGGATGTGTGGCTCAGGCAGAAAATTATGAAATGTTTAGAAAAAATAAGTCAATTGATATTGTATTAGGGCCTCAAAGTTATCATTTACTGCCATTAATGATTGATGACTTAAATAATAACCCTAATCAAATTAATACAGAGTTTATTATTAATGAAAAATTTGATTATTTGTCTGAGCAAAATAAATCGCAAGGAGTATCATCTTATATAACTATACAAGAGGGATGTGACAAATTCTGTTCTTTTTGTGTTGTTCCATATACTAGGGGTCCAGAATACTCAAGAACATTGGAGTCAATATTAAACGAAGTTAGTTCACTAACTAATAATGGTGCTAAGGAAATTGTTCTTTTAGGTCAAAACGTCAATGCTTATGAGTCTTATTCTGGAAAATACAAAATTCAATTGTCAGATTTAATTAAATCAATAAGTAAAAATAAGAAAGTTAAAAGAATACGTTATACTACATCCCACCCCATTAATATGAGTGATGAATTAATAAATCTGCACTCCACAAATGATAAATTGATGCCATTCTTACATTTACCAGTCCAATCAGGATCATCTAAAATCTTACAAAGAATGAACAGAAAATATGATACTGATTTTTATCTTGGTATCATCAGCAAACTAAAAAAAGTGAATCCAAACATCGAAATTTCTTCAGATTTTATAGTAGGGTATCCAGGTGAAACGGAGAAAGATTTCAATGAAACGTTGCGATTAATTGAGGAAATTAGGTTTACTCAGTCCTTTTCATTTATATACAGTCCAAGACCAGGTACCAAATCATCGCTTGAAAATGATGATACGCCAATGAAAATTAAAAAAACAAGGTTACAAATCTTACAAGAAAAATTAAAAAATATACAATTTAATTTTAACAAAACATTTATCGGTAAAAAATTAGAGGTGTTAATCGAAAATCAGAGCACATCAAACCCAGAATATTTCTTTGGAAGAACTCCATTCATGCAACCAGTTTACGTGAAGTCTCTAGATTTAAAGCCGGGAGATATCATAAATGTAAATATTTCAACTTGCAATCACAAGAGCTTATATGCTACTTGTTAGTTATTAGATATTGTTTAAAATTTGAAAAATAAATTATTTAATAATAGTAATCAATTAGTCGCTGAACAAGGCCACAGTTCAACTATAAACATTGAAAATTCCTTAGTATTAGATATTTTTGGTGTAAATAATGAGAATTTAAAATATTTTGAAAAAAACCTTTCTTTGAAAATTTACCAAAAAGGCAATCAACTAAATTTGAAAGGTAATGCAAAAGATATAAATATTTTAAAAAATGCAATTAGAAAAACTATTAATGAGAAGAAAATTATAAAAACTAGTAATACTTCTAATCTTATGAAAAAAAACCTCGAAACACAGATTTTTAACGAAAGAGAAAATATTAAAAATATAAATATTACGAAGACAAATAAACTAGACGTCATTGGCAAAAGTAAAAACCAAAATTACTATCTAGAAATTTTAAAAAAAAAACAGATAATATTTGCTGTAGGGCCAGCTGGAACAGGTAAAACTTTTTTAGCTGTAGCCGCTGCAGTTTCGCAATTACTAGAACATAAATTCGAGAGGATCATCTTATCAAGACCAGCCGTAGAAGCTGGTGAGAAACTAGGTTTTCTTCCCGGCGATCTAAAGGAAAAAGTTGACCCATACTTGCGGCCTTTATATGATGCTCTTTATGATCTAATGCCATCTGAGATGGCATTAAGAAAAATCCAGTCCGCAGAAATTGAAATTGCTCCTCTAGCATTCATGCGAGGTAGAACGTTAAATAATTCTTTTGTTATATTAGATGAAGCACAAAATGCTACTCACAATCAAATAAAAATGTTTCTGACAAGATGCGGAAAAAATTCAAGAATGGTAGTTGTTGGCGATCCCTCTCAAAGTGATTTAAATCGAAAAAGAGACTCAGGTCTTTTAAGTTCAATCAAAATATTAAGACACATTGACGATATCGCGATTATAAATTTTGATCAAAACGATATTGTAAGGGATGAGATGGTAACTAAGATTATAAATGCCTACGATTTATATGATGATCAGGTAAGAGATCTCTTTGATCAGAAGAAATGATCAATGGTTTTAATTAATTATAAAATTGAGTCTGCTGATTGGAAAAAAAAATTTCCCTCATTTAAAAAATATATAAACAAAACAGTTAATGAGACTTCTAAAGCATTAAAAAATAAATCAAATTTAAATTCTTCAGTAAGTTTTCTCTTAACCTCAGATAAAAACATTAAAAAATTAAATTATAAGTATAGAAAAAAAAATAAACCTACAAATGTATTATCTTTTCCAATGATGACGATTTATGACAATATTAATTTACTAGGAGATATTGCGTTAGCATGCGAAACATTACTCAATGAAGCATCAGAACAAAACATTTCAAAGTATGATTATTTGAGCAAAATGACAATACATGGCATGCTTCATTTGTTAGGTTATGATCATAAAACATCACAACAATTTAAGGTAATGAGTAGATTAGAAAATACAATTTATAAAAGAGTAAAAAGTAATAAATGATAAATAAATTTCTTAAAAAAATTTTTTTTACAAGAAAACCATCTAATGGCTCAATTAAAGAAAGTATTGAAACAGTTTTAGTTAATAATTATTTGGGTACTGAGGGTATCTCTAAGCATGAAAGACTAATGCTGTTAAATATATTAAAAATAGATGAAATCCGCTCATCAGATATTATGATTCCAAGAGCCGACATAGGAGCTGTTGAAGTTAATGATAGTTTCGACAAAGTTTTAGAAGTTTTTATTGCTGAAGCTCATTCTAGAGTCCCTGTTTATGAAAAAAATTTGGATAATATTATTGGAATGATACATATAAAAGATTTGGTAAGTTATCAAAATCAAGGAAAATCAAATGATGATTTTCTAAAAACTATCAAAAGAGATATTTTAGAAATACCACCATCTATGCCAGTTCTTGATTTGCTCATTAAAATGCAAATGACAAGATTGCATATGGGGATTGTCATAGATGAATATGGTTGTACAGACGGTCTTGTGACGATCGAAGACGTAATTGAGGAAATTACAGGTGAAATAGAAGATGAGCATGATGAAAAAAGCTTACCCATGTTAATAAAAACTTCATCAAATACTATTGAAGCAAGTTCGCGAGTTGAAATTTCAGAGTTTCAAAAAGTTACAAATATTAATTTTTTTGAAGATATAGAAAACGATGATGTTGATACATTAGGCGGATTAATTTTTGCAATTGCTGGAAGAGTACCGCAAAGAGGAGAAATAATAAAGCACAAGTCGGGTATAATTTTTGAAATAAAGGACGCTGATCCTATGAAGGTTAAATCTGTGAAAGTGACTACTCCAAAAATAAAATGATTTTTTATAAGACTATTCCGTCTAAAAGTACTTATTTTATACTTATAAACTTCTGTTTAGGAATAATATTTGCTTTAAGTTTTGAGCCTTTTAAAGTTCCATTTTTATCTTTATTTGTCATTGGTATTTTTTTTTTAATCAATGAAATTGTATCAAAAAAATTTTTTCATATAAAAAGTATATTTTTATATAATGGTATTTCGTTCGGATTTGGTTTTTTTTTATTAAGTATGTACTGGATCTCAAATTCA
Source organism: uncultured Pelagibacteraceae bacterium (assembly GCA_902565955.1). Lineage (GTDB taxonomy): Bacteria > Pseudomonadota > Alphaproteobacteria > Pelagibacterales > AG-422-B15 > CACNXQ01. Next base: position 5,188 of record CACFGR010000013.1, read on the forward strand.
TTAGTAGAATTTGATTCTAATTTAATTTATTTGCTGCCTCTCCCCCTAATATTTCTTCCTCTACTTCTGTCAATGTTTTTTGGACTCATGCAAATTATAAATTCTTATTATTGGAATGACTCTAATTCAAAACTTTTTTTCTTTCCTGTTTGTTGGACAATTTTTGAATTTTTACGCAGTTTTTTATTTACAGGCTTACCTTGGAATTTAATTAGTTATAGTTGGTCATGGTCACTAAAATATTCACAAATTGTTTCTGTTTTAGGTGTATATGGCCTCGGTTTTTTAACAGTGTTTTGTTCAGTGTCAATTTTCTCAATTTTTATTAATTACAAAAATAGAGTCTATTTTTTTATCTCTATATTTATTTTAATTTCATTTTACATTTATGGGCATATAAGAGTTATTAATTATAATTTAGAGTATCTGGAAAATAAAATAAGAATAGTACATACTTATGTTAGTCAAGATCAAAAATGGTCAAATGAGTCTATAAATCATATTGCTTCTCTTGGGTCCAACGAAGGTATGAATATTTTTCCAGAATCTTCTTTTGGAATGAGTTCTAACTGGCCAGCAAACTGGTTAATTGGGTACATTAAAAAAGAAAACAAAAGATACTTCAATTCAATCTCATATAATGGAAGTAATTATGATAAAAAAATCCTCGTACCATTTGGTGAATATATTCCTTTTTCTAAAATTCTATCTGCGTTTTTCTCTGAAAACACTTTTGTAAAAAATTCACTGACAAAAGGTAGTAACAATCAAATATTTGAAGAAAATATTACCCCCTTAATTTGTTACGAGGTAATTTTTCCTTCTTTTGTGAGAAATAGTATCTCAGAACATACAGATTTACTTGTAAACATAAGCAATGATGCATGGTTTGGTGAATTTAGTGGTCCAAAACAGCACTTTGTTCATGCGTTGTTTAGATCGATAGAATTAGGAATACCTATGGCCAGATCCTCGAATAAAGGATTTTCTGGATTAATCAGCCCTATTGGAGAGATTATCCATGTTACTAACGAAAAAAAATTAACATTTGCTGATTTAAAAATCCCAAAAAAACTGGAGTCAACTCCATATAGGAGTTATGGAAACTTATTCACTTATTTTTTGATAGTTTTATTTTTTATAATTGGCTATGCTGTTACTATAAACAACAATCATAATTTAAAATGAATAAAGATTACCTATTTACTAGCGAGTCAGTTTCTGAAGGTCATCCAGATAAAGTATGCGATATTATATCCGATTCAGTAGTTGATGACTACTTAGCACAAGAAAATCCTGAAAATTCAAGAGTGGCTATGGAAACACTTGTAACAACAAATAAAGTTGTAATGGCTGGTGAAGTCAGAGGACCAGATGCATATACTTGCAATTATGAAGATCTAGCAAGAAAGGCAGTGAAAGAAATAGGATATGAGCAAGATGGTTTTCATTGGAAAAAATTTGACTTCGATTGCACAGGTGTACATAGTCAGTCAGCGGACATAGCAATGGGAGTTGATGCATCAGGAAATAAAGATCAGGGCGCAGGAGACCAAGGCATTATGTTTGGATATGCATGCAATGAAACATCATCACTAATGCCCGCGCCAATTTATTACTCTCATAAAATACTTGAGCAAATGGCTATTGAAAGAAAGGCTGGTTCGACTCCTGGGATACAACCCGACTCTAAAAGTCAGGTTACGCTTCAGTACAAAGATAATAAGCCTTACAAATGTACGAAGATAGTTGTTTCTACACAGCATGATGAATATTTAGATCAACAGGGTGTAAGTGAAATAATTATTCCAATAATAAAAAATATTATGCCTGATGAGTGGATGAGTGGTGACACTGAGATACTGATTAATCCAACTGGTAAGTTTGTAATTGGTGGACCAGATGGCGATACTGGCTTAACAGGAAGAAAAATTATTGTTGATACGTATGGAGGGGCAGCCCCCCATGGAGGAGGAGCATTCTCAGGCAAAGACCCCACAAAAGTTGATCGCTCAGCAGCCTACATAGCAAGATATATTTCAAAAAACATTGTTGCCTCAGGAGTTGCTGATAAATGCACGCTTCAGCTTGCTTATGCAATTGGTGTTTCAGACCCATTATCCATTTATATTGATACTCACGGTACATCTAAAATATCAGATGATGAATTAATAAAAAAAATCGAGTCAAATATCGATCTCACTCCAAGAGGAATAAGAGATCACTTAAATCTTCATAAGCCCATATATAAAAAGAGTGCCGCATACGGCCATTTTGGAAGAGAGCCTGAGGATGATGGATCTTTTTCATGGGAAAAAATTGATATTTCAAATAAATTTTAAATAAATTGTTTTTAAAAAAAAAACAATTCTCACATTTTTATAGATACCCTGGAAGAAAAGTAACAAAAAAAATATCCAAGTCAAATATTAAACTACTAAATGAATATTATGACTCTTATTCATATGATAAAGCACTTATTGATTATTATGCTGATCAAATGATAAAAAAGAATTTTATTGTTCCTAAAGGTAATTTTGAAAAACTGAATGTTGAAATAGGGTTTGGAGACGGAGAATATCTTATCAAAAGTGCAATTAGCAAGCCGAACGAATTATTTATTGGTATTGAAATTTATATTAATGGAGTAGCAAAAGTATTAAAAAAAATTATGGATCAGAACATTAATAATATTAAATTAATAAATATGAACAGCTTATTTTTCATAAATGTCTTAAGCAGTCAATCACTTGATAAAGTATTCATCATAAACCCAGATCCTTGGAATAAGAAAAAACACAATAAAAGACGGCTTATCTCATATGAGAACGTTAAAATGCTTATGAATATTATGAGGTCTAAAAACTCAATATTTATCACTACTGACTCAGAAAGATACTTAAAAGATATACGCGAAATATTTAGAAAAAATATCACTGAGCTTGGAAAAGTTAGTATTTGTAAGTTATCTCAGAAAGACAGTTTATATGGAGTTTCTAGGTATCAAAGAAAAGCTATTGATAAAGGAAAGGCTATATATCAAATAACATTCTGAAATAATTGGTTTTTTCTATACTTGATTTATAAATACATGGAGTGTATAGAATTTAAAATAAATGCTTTTTCAGTAGAAAGTGGGTTTACCCCACTTTTTTTTTACTTAATGGTATTAATATGGTCAGTGCAAACAAAATAGAAATTTTAAGAATAGCGGAAACAGTTGCTCAAGAAAAGCTAATCGACAAAACTATAGTTATTTCTGCCCTTGAAGAGGCAATAGCAAAAGCTGCAAAAAGTAATTATGGTGAAGAAAATGAAGTGGTTGTAGAAATCAATCAGGAGAACGGCGACATATCAATTTCAAGAAAAATGCTTGTAGTTGAAACGGTTAAAAATAAATTTCTAGAGATAAATCTTAAATCTGCAAAAAAGATTAATGGAGCCGCTCAAATTGGAGATGAGCTGCTAGACCCACTCCCTCCTTTGGACTTTGGACGTATTGCTGCTCAGTCAGCGAAACAAGTAATTAATTCGAAAGTACGAGAAGCTGAGAGAGAAAGACAATTTAATGAATATAAAGATAGAGTAGGTGAAATAATAAATGGAATTGTGAAAAGGACTGAATTTGGAAATGTTGTATTAGATTTAGGAAAAGCTGAAGGCGTCATTAGAAAAGATCAAACTATTCCAAGAGAGAACCTTAGAAATGGCGATAGGGTTAGGGCTTATATTTATGACGTTCGAACAGAAACAAAAGGTCCTCAAATATTTTTATCAAGGTCGCATCCTCAATTCATGGCAAAGCTATTTACTCAAGAAGTCCCTGAAATTTACGATGGTATCATCACGATCAAGAGTGTTGCAAGAGACCCAGGAAGCAGAGCTAAAATAGCAGTTTACACTGAAGATAGCTCAATAGATCCTGTGGGAGCATGTGTAGGAATGAGAGGTAGTAGAGTTCAAGCAGTAGTTAATGAATTACAAGGTGAGAAAATAGATATAATTAATTGGTCAGATAATGTCGCAAACTTAGCTATCGCATCGTTGTCACCAGCTGAAGTTTTAAAAGTTGTGCTTGATGAGGATCAAAATAAAATTGAGGTTGTTGTTTCTGAAGATCATTTAAGTCTTGCAATTGGTAGGAGGGGACAAAATGTAAAACTTGCAACTGAATTGACTGGTTATGAAATAGATATTTTGACTGAAGATGAGGAGTCGTCAAAAAGACAAGAAGATTTTTCTAATAAAACAAATATATTTGTATCATCTCTTGATGTTGATGAAACACTTGCCCAACTCTTAGTAAGTGAGGGCTTCAGTAGTATTGAGGAAATTATAGACTCGGGATTATCTGAATTAATAGCAATTGAGGGATTTGATGATGAAATAGCTACTGAATTAATATCAAGAGCAGAAAAATACCTAAAAGATAGAGACGAAGAAAATCAAAAGAAAATAACAGAACTTAAAATTTCAAAAGACTTAATAGAATTTAGTTTTCTAACAAAAGCTATGATTGTTAAGTTAGGTGAGAACCAAATCAAAACACTTGAGGATTTCGCTGGACTAACGACAGACGATCTTATTGGCTATTTTGAAGATAAGTCAGATAAGTCTTCAAAAGTAATTGGTCTTTTAGAAGAGTTCAACATAACAAAAGATGAAGGCGACCAATTAATTATGGAGGCAAGAAAAATATGGCTTGATTAGCCATATTATTGAAAGCTTAGCTATGTCTGATGAAAAAAAATCAAATTTAAAAAGTAAAACCCTTAGTCTAAAGCTTGGATCAAAACCTTTGATCGCACCAAAAAGAAGCATTGAGGCCGGCAAAACGGTTATTGTCGAAAAAAAGCGAATAAAAAGATCACCTCCATTGGAAAATCAAAATGAAGTACCAATAAATAAAATTAATCCGCAAAAAAAGAGTGCTGAGAAAGATGGAGAGAACAAAATAAAAATAGAAAATAAATCTGGCGTTGTCTTAAAGCCACTTTCAAAAGATGAACAAAAAAAAATATTAAAAGCTGACAATAAAGAAGATAAAAGAAATGTAATAGATAAAATCAGAAACCAGAATAATCATCAAGTTGATAGGCATGAAGTAAACATTAATGAAAAGACTAATGAAGTAAAAGTTGATGTAAGAGACAGTAAAAAAGAGGGTGACAAAAAGAAATCTGATGAAAGTGAGTACAATGATAAGAAAAAACCCCAAAATACCTTTGGAAGAAAAAAAATAAGGGAGAGAAAAGTAACTATAGTTACAGCTTTAAATGATAACGATGAAAGAACAAGGAGTCTTGCTGCTTACAAAAGGGCTAAACAGAAGACAAAAAAAAATCAGAATGACCAAGAGCCAATTAAAAAACTTGTGAGAGATGTTTACATCCCTGAATTTATAACAGTCAAAGAATTGGCAAACAGAATGACTGAAAAATCAGGCGATCTAATAAAATCATTAATGAAGATGGGAATGATGGCAACAATTAATGAAACAATAGATGCAGATACAGCAGAATTATTAGTGACTGAGTTTGGCCATAATTTTAAACGAGAAAATATTGAGGACATTGAGAAAGATCTTATTTCGAAAGATATTAAGGCATTAAAGAATAGGAGTAGGTCGCCAATTGTTACAATAATGGGCCATGTGGACCACGGTAAGACTTCTTTATTAGATAAGATAAGAAACTCAAATGTTGTGTCTGGGGAAAGTGGTGGCATAACTCAACATATTGGCGCATATGAAGTAGAACATAAACAGAATAAAATTACATTTATCGACACTCCTGGACATGCCGCATTTACAGATATGCGTGCTAGGGGAGCAAATGTTACAGATATTGTAATTTTAATAGTTGCAGCAGATGATGGTGTAATGCCGCAGACTAAAGAAGCCATATCGCATGCTAAATCTGCTAACGTACCAATTATTGTAGCGATTAATAAATGTGATAAAAAAGAGTCGAATTCTCAAAAGGTAAAAGAACAACTTTTGTCAGAAGATCTAATTGTTGAGGAATTATCTGGAGATATTCAATGCATAGAAGTCTCAGCTGAAACTGGAATGAATATTGAGAAACTATTAGACTCAATAATTGTTCAATCAGAATTATCAGAATTAAAAACAAATAATGAAACTTTTGCTGAAGCAACAGTTATTGAAGCCAATGTTGATAAAGGACGAGGACCAATTTGCAACATAATCGTGACGAATGGAAAATTAAGTGTAGGAGACATTGCGGTTGCTGGAAGTGAATATGGTAAAGTCAGAGCAATACTAAATGATAGAGGTAAAAATGTAAATGAAGCTGTTTCATCAATGCCTGTGCAAGTACTTGGACTAAATAATCCCCCAGAAGCTGGTGACAGCTTCGTTACTGTAGAAAGTGATGATAAAGCTAGGGAATTATGTGAGATTAGAAGTCAAATCAAAAAAAACAAAATACTTCCAAAAAAAATAAAAAACCTAGATGGGGATACAACATTCGGTTCTCTTGAAAATAAAAAAGAATTGTTAGAAGTTGTGATTAAAGCGGATACCAGAGGTTCTTCAGAAGCAATAGTTCATCAATTAGAGAATATTAAAAGTGAGAAAATAATGATAAAAGTAATTCACTCAGGAGTTGGATTTATTAATGAAAGTGATGTAGCTCTCGCATCAGCATCAAATGCTCTATTAATTTCTTTTAATTCATCAACAACGAAAGAGGCAAAATCTAAAGCCAAATTAAGCAAAATAAATATTCAAAATTTTAATATAATTTATGAGCTAATTGAATTTGTTTCTGACTTTGCAAGCGGTAAATTAAAACCTACCATTAAAGAAAATTTTATTGGAAAAGCAGAAGTATTACAAATTTTCAAGGTTTCAAAAATCGGTGCAATAGCGGGTTGCAGAATAGTAGAAGGCTCAGTTAGTAAAAATGCCAAAGTCAAAGTCACAAGAAATGAAAAAACAATTTTTGACGGAGATATTCTAAGTCTCAAGAGGGAAAAAAATGAGGCTAACGAGGTAAAATCGGGCACTGAATGTGGAATTAGTATAAAGGAATTCAACGATTTTGAGGTTGGGGATTTTATTGAAGCTTTTAGTATTGAAGAAATAGCACAAACGTTGTGATCCTAAAAAGAAAAACCGAAAAAAGTAGCAGATCATTCAAGGTTTCTGAAATAATCAGAAAAGCTATCAGCGAGGTTCTTGTAAGAAATGAAATGCCACTTGATGTACCCTTCAAATTTCCTATAAGTGTAATAAAAGTTGCAATGAATTCTGATTTAAAGATTGCATATATCTACGTAATTACTCACGAAGAAATTGAAGAAGATGAAATTTTATTAAAATTAAACTCCTGCAAGCATTACCTTGCAAAAGAAGTAACAAGTTTAATAAATTTGAAGTTCTCTCCAAAACTTGTTTTTAGAATTGATAGAAGTATTGATGAAATTAGCAACATAGAAAAAGTACTTAGAAAAGAAAAAGTTTTAAGTGATTTAAGTAAAAATTAATTATGAACGGCTGGATATTTATAGATAAATCTAAAAACATAACTTCATTTAAAGTAATACAAAGACTTAGAAAAATTTTAAATATTAAAAAAATTGGTCATGCAGGAACACTTGATCCTTTTGCAACGGGAATACTTGCAATTGCTGTTGGAGAAGCAACAAAAAGTATTCATTATTTCAACCAAAATAAAGTGTATGTATTTGATATAGTATTTGGAGTATCAAAAGATACTGACGATATAACGGGAAGAACAATTAATAAATCAAATATTATTCCATCAAAAGAACAAATAGATAAATGTTTAAGAAAATTTATAGGTAAACACACCCAAGTACCACCTCAATACTCTGCAGTTAAAGTTAGTGGTCAAAGAGCTTACAAACTCGCAAGAAATAATAAAAAATTTGTTATTCAATCTAAAGAAGTGTTTATCAAATATTTAAAATGTTTGAGAATTAAAAATAAGAGAGAGTTTTCTTTCGCGATGGAATGCTCTTCAGGGACTTATGTTAGATCAATAGCAAGAGATTTGGGAAAAATGCTTGGAACATATGCCTATGTTTCTGAGCTAAGGAGAGTAAAAATAGGTAAAATTGAGGAAAAAGATATTATTTTACTAGATAAATTTGAAGAATTAGTACATATTGGCAAACATTTTGAAGTGATGCATTCAATTAGAGAAGTACTGGACGACATCCCAGCGGTACAGATCAATCAAGAATTAAGCCTTAAATTTCAAAATGGTCTAAGCTTTGAATACAATAGTAAAAAATCTGAAAACGATTATTTATTAATTGAGTCGAAAAAGAAATTCGTCGGTATAGGAAAAGCTTTGGAAGGAAAAATTAAGCCTGTAAGGGTATTTAACTTGTAAAAGGATTTGTGATGTCGATAAATAGAGAAAATAAAACTAAAATAATTGATGAATACGCTAGATCTGAAAAAGATACAGGATCTCCAGAAGTACAAATAGCCATACTTAGTGAGAGAATATCAAACCTTACAGAGCATTTCCAGTCACATAAAAAAGACAACCACTCAAGAACCGGCCTCATGCGATTGATAAATCAAAGGCGAAGTTTGTTAGCTTATTTAAAAAAAAGCAATAAAGACTCTTACGAGAAGTTAATAGATAAACTGGGAATTAGAAAATAAAAAAAAATGACAATTAAAATTTTTAGAGGAATGAAAAGTTATGACAAAAGTTATTTCAAGAAAAATGAATTGGGGAGACCAAGTATTAAGAATAGAAACGGGAAAGGTAGCAAAACAGGCAACAGCTTCAACCATAGTTAGTTATGGAGATACAGTTGTTATGGCTAATGTCGTAGCGGCAAAGACTGCTAAACCTGACATTGATTTTTTTCCACTTACCGTAAGTTACCAAGAAAAATTTTACGCAGCTGGTAAAATCCCTGGTGGTTTTTTTAAACGTGAGGGAAGACCAACTGAATTTGAAACTTTAACATCACGTTTGATTGACAGGCCTATAAGGCCCCTATTTCCTGAGGGATTTAAAAATGAAACTCAAGTAATATTAACTGTATTATCGCACGATACTGAAACAAATCCCGATATAGTTGCAATGATAGCTGCTTCTAGCGCTTTGACTCTATCTGGTATTCCATTCATGGGACCAATTGGTGGATGTAGAGTTGGTTATGATGGAAAAAATTATATGTTAAATCCAAAGATTAATGAAGAAACTCAATTAGATCTTGTAGTATCTGGAACTCAAGATGCAGTTTTGATGGTAGAGTCTGAAGCAAAAGAACTTTCTGAAGAAATCATGTTGGGTGCAGTGAAATTTGGACACGAGTCAATGCAAGAAGTCATAAAAACAATTATCAATCTAGCTGAAGAGTGCGCTAAAGATCCATGGGAATTTGAATACAATATTAATGATGAGCTGATGAACGAAATAAAAAGTGAATATGAAGATCAAATCAAAAATAGCTATTCAATTGTCGATAAAATGGAAAGACAAAGCTCTATTAGTGAAATCAAATCCGCATTAGAAGAAAAATACGCTGATATTGAAGATAAAAATATTAATGAAGTAATGTCATATTTCAAAAAAATTGAAAAAGATGTGGTCAGATCTCAAATTTTGAATGACAAATCTAGAATTGACGGGCGTAAGCTTGATGAAGTAAGAGATATTTCTTCAGAAGTCTCATGGTTGCCCAGAACACATGGATCGTCTTTGTTTACTAGAGGTGAAACACAGGCAATAGTTGTTGCAACGCTAGGATTTGGAGAAGATGAGCAAAGAATTGAGGCACTTCAAGGTTCTTATAAAGAAAATTTCATGCTTCATTATAATTTTCCTCCATATTCAGTTGGTGAGGTTGGAAGAATGGGTTCAGCAGGTAGAAGAGAAATTGGTCATGGTAAATTAGCTTGGAGAGCCCTTAAAGCAGTATTGCCTAATAAAGAGGATTTTGATTATACAATCCGCTTAGTATCAGATATTACTGAATCAAATGGTTCATCATCGATGGCGACTGTCTGTGGATCTTCACTTGCCCTGATGGATGCTGGAGTTCCCATCAAAAATTCAGTTTCAGGTATCGCAATGGGATTAATTAAAGAGGGCGATGATTTTGCTGTATTATCTGATATTCTGGGCGATGAAGATCATTTAGGTGATATGGATTTTAAAGTAGCTGGAACCAAAGACGGTGTTACCTCATTGCAGATGGATATTAAAATCACCGGAATAACATATGAGATTATGGAAAAAGCTCTCGACCAAGCTAAAGGTGGAAGAGAATACATCTTAAATGAAATGAATAAAGCGTTAGACTCTCCAAGAACTGAGCTTGGACCTTACACACCAAGAGTTGAAATGATGAAAGTCAAAAGGGATAATATTGGTGAAATCATTGGAAAAGGTGGCGCAACCATAAAAGATATAATTGAAAAATCTGGAGCAAGAATCGATATTAGTGATAGTGGAAATGTAAAAATAGCTGGAACCAATAATGAATCAATTCAAGCCGCAATTGAATTAATAAACTCAATTATTGAAGAACCAGAAGTTGGTCAGGTTTATGAGGGCAAGGTTGTTAAAATTATGGAATTTGGCGCATTTGTTAATTTCTTTGGTAAAAGGGACGGGCTTGTTCATATTTCACAACTATCTGAAGAGAGAGTTGAGAAAGTTACTGACGTTGTAAGTGAAGGTGATATAGTGAAAGTCAAAGTAATCGGTTTTGATAAAGGCAAGGTTAAATTATCAATAAAGGATGCTGAAATCTAAACAAAGGTTTCATTAATGGAATACATTTATACTTCAGAAGATAAACTTCATGAAGAATGTGGTGTATTTGGTATATTTGGAAGCCCAGACGCTTCCGCACTTACTGCCTTAGGATTACATGCCTTACAACATCGTGGTCAAGAAGGTGCAGGAATTGTTTCATTTGATGGAGAAAAGTTTCACGGCGTTAGAAGGCCAGGACTTGTTGGGGATCACTTTAATAAACAAGAGGTGATTAATAGGTTGCAGGGTAGCAATGCAATTGGTCACGTTCGATATTCCACAACTGGTGACTCAATTTTAAAAAATATTCAACCGTTGTATGCTGATTTAATGTCAGGCGGCTTTGCATGTGCTCATAATGGAAATCTCACAAATGCTTCAGCTTTAAGAGAAAAACTTGTCAGTCGTGGATCAATTTTTCAATCTACATCTGATACTGAAACAATTTTGCAATTAGTAGCGCAGTCTGAGAGAAAGCAAATAGTTGATAAACTTATAGATGCTTTATTTCAAATCCATGGGGCCTATTCACTTGTTATTCTTACAAACAAAAAACTTATTGGTGTAAGAGATCCTTATGGAATAAGGCCTTTAGTTCTTGGTGACCTCAATGGGGCCCCAGTTCTAGCTTCAGAATCATGTGCTCTTGATATTATCGGTGCAAAATTTGTTAGAGAAATTGAAAATGGAGAAATAATAATAATTTCAGAAAAAGGGATGGAAAGCATTAGACCTTTCCCAAAAGTTGCCGAAAGACCATGTATTTTTGAGAGAATCTATTTTTCTCGTCCTGACAGTGTGCTGGGTGGAAACACAGTTTATACTTATAGAAAAAATCTTGGAATAGAATTAGCAAAAGAACATTATGTTGATGCAGATACAGTTGTACCTGTTCCTGACTCAGGAGTTCCAGCCGCCCTTGGCTATGCACAGCAGTCAAAGACGCCATTTGAACTAGGTATAATTAGAAATCACTATGTTGGAAGAACATTTATCGAGCCATCCCAAAGTATCAGACAATTTGGTGTGAAGCTTAAACATAACGCTAATGTGTCTTATATTAAAAATAAAAAAATTATTTTAATCGATGACTCTATTGTAAGGGGAACTACAGCAAAAAAAATAATTAAAATGATTTATGATGCAGGTGCGAAAGAAGTACATTTAGGTATAGCATGCCCTCCGATAAAGCATCCTGATTTTTATGGTATAGATACCCCAGATTATAATGAACTTATTGCGTCAAAAAATAGTATAGAAGAGATTAGTAAGACTATTGGATCTAAATCATTATTTTTCTTATCATTAGAGGGCACTTATAGAGCTATGGGATATGAGAACAGAAATCCTGACCAACCTCAATTTACTGATCATTGTTTTACAGGCGAGTACCCCACAAGTTTAATTGATCGTGAAAAGGGGAATGTATCAAAACAGTTTTCTCTTTTAACAGAAAAAAACTAAATTTCTTTAGGAACACCTACAATATTATAGCCACAGTCAACGTAATGTGTCTCACCTGTTACGCCAGAAGACAAATCACTTAGTAAGTATAGGCCTGATTTTCCAACATCCTCTAAATCAATGTTTCTATTCATTAAAGAATTCTTCTCAGACCACTTCATCATGTCTTTGCCACCAGAAATACCAGCCATAGCAAGTGTTTTCATTGGTCCTGCTGATAATGCATTGACCCTAATGTTGGAAGGGCCGAGATCAGCAGCTAAATATCTAACACTGGACTCAAGAGCAGCTTTTGCAACACCCATTACGTTGTAGTTCCGAATATATTTTTGAGACCCATCATAAGTAAGTGTTAGAAGTGAACCACCATTTTTCATTAGTTTTTCAGCTTCGTGAGCTACCTCTGTAAAAGAAAAACATGAAATAAGCATAGTATTTGAAAAGTTATTGCGTGATGTATTCAAATATTTTCCCTTTAATTCTTCTTTTTCGGAAAATGCTATTGAATGTAATACAAAGTCAATTTCGCCCCAATGATTTCCAATTTCATCAAATGATTTTTTTACTGATCCTTCTTTTAATACGTCACATTCGATTAAAAAATTACTTTTAATCGAGTCTGCTAAAGGCTTCACTCTTCGATGTAAGGACTCTCCCTGATAAGTAAAACAAAGCTCAGCACCTTCATTATATAATTTTTTTGAAATTCCCCAAGCAATGGAATGATCATTAGCAACACCCATAACCACCCCTTTTTTTCCATGCAGTAAACTCATCCTTCAAACCTCTTAAATACTAATGATGCATTTGTACCGCCAAATCCAAAGCTATTACTCATTGCAGTATCAATTTTTTCATCATGACGTGAAGTAAGAATATTCATTCCAATTGCTTCTTCATCCAACTCCTCAATATTAGCAGATTCTGAAACAAAATTATTATTCATCATTAATAAAGTGTAAATTGACTCATGTACACCTGCTGCGCCTAAGGAATGTCCACTCAAAGATTTCGTAGAACTGATAAGAGGCAAATCATCTTTAAATACTTTTTTTATTGCTTTTAATTCAGCAATATCACCTACAGGTGTTGATGTTCCATGAGCATTAATGTAATCAATTTTTTCAATATCTTTTTTTGCCATGATCATGCACCTTTCAGCACCTTCTCCTGATGGTTGAACCATGTCATGACCATCTGATGTAGCTCCATAACCGACTATTTCAGCGTATATCTTAGCATTTCTCTTTACCGCTGTTTCTAAATCTTCCAAAACGACTACCCCACCTCCGCCGGCAATAACAAAACCATCACGATGTTTATCAAAAGCCCTTGAAGATTTTGAGGGTTGATCATTATATTTTGAGGATAAAGCAGGCATTGCATCAAAAAGCGCTGACAAAGTCCAATCTAATTCCTCACCTCCTCCAGCAAATATACGATCTTGTTTTCCCATTTGTATAATTTCATAAGCATTACCTATACAATGAGCACTAGTAGAGCATGCTGAACTTATTGAATAATTTATACCTTTAATTTTAAAATACGTTGATAAAGTTGCAGAGTTGGTGCTGCACATGACTTTTGGAACACTTGTAGGACCAATTTTTTTGGGACCTTTTTCTCGAGTGATGTCAAACGCTCTCAGTAAGCTTTTGGTAGATGGTCCACCCGATCCCATAATTAAACCTGTCATATCATTCGATATTTCATCTTCATTAAGTCCGGAGTCCTCAATGGCCTCATTCATAGCAATATAATTATAGCTCGCTCCATCTCCCATAAATCTAAGAAACTTTCTCTCTATAGTTTCTTCTAAATTGAGATCTATTTGGCCACTTACCTGGCTTCTAAAACCCATTTCTTTTTGTGATTGGTCAAAAGAAATACCTGATGAAGCATTGTATAATGATGATTTTACTTCATCCTTATTATTTCCAAGCGATGACACGATTCCAAGACCTGTAATTACAACTCTTCTCATTATTTAATCAGTCCTACTTTTAATCCTTCGGCAGAATATATTTGCTTACCATCTACTTCTACCACTCCGTCACCTACTCCTACAATAACACCTCTTTTTATTATTTTTTTCATTTCAATTTTATATTCAACCAATTTTGAGTCCTTTAAAATTTCACCACCAAATTTTACATTACCTGAACCTAGCGCCCTGCCACGTCCAGGTTCACCAATCCATCCCAAATAGAACCCAACTAATTGCCACATTGCATCCAAGCCTAGACATCCTGGCATCACAGGATCCATTTCAAAATGACAATCAAAAAACCATAAGTCTGGTGTTACATCCAATTGAGCGACAATTTCACCTTTACCGAATTTACCACCACTATCAGTAATTTTTGTTATTCTATCAAACATTAACATTGGCGGAAGTGGAAGCCGAGCATTTCCAATACCAAACATTGTGCCGTGAGCGCAATCTAAAAGATCTTCTTTTGTAAAGCTTGATTTTTTTTCCACAAGGTTTATCTATCTTATTGTTTTATATGAAGTTTGTAAGATTAATGTATTATTATTGTAAAATACATTAAATTTTAATAAAAATAAATTTATGAAAGATATCAAGCATTTTTTGAGACAAAACTCGCTAAGACCAACTAAGCAAAGAGTGATTATAGCAAATTACTTATTTGACGGTGTAAACAAGCATGTAACAGCTGAAACTCTATCAAATAAACTTTTGAAGATGAAAGCAGGGATATCTCTTGCAACAATTTATAATACCCTTCATGACTTTTACGAAAAAGGTCTTTTAAAAAAATTAATGATTAATTCTGAACGTGTTTATTTTGATACTAACACTGAGCATCATCACCACTTTTATTCTAAAAAGGATCAAAAATTGATTGATATAAATGTAGACATGAAAGTAAGTGGCCTCCCAAAGCCTCCAAAAAATAAAAAAATTAATAAGATAGAAGTTCTAGTTCACTTAGATAATTAATTGATAATAATTCTCAATATCAGTTTAGAACGATTCTAATGTATTGACTTTTTTTAAATCAATTATATCTTTGTACTAACTTATTAAGGAGAGACAAATGACTGAATTAAAAGATAGTAAAACTTTGGATAACCTAAAAGCAGCATTTGCAGGTGAGAGCCAAGCAAATAGAAGATATTTATACTTTGCACAAAAAGCAGATGTTGAAGGCCACAATGATGTAGCTGCTGTATTTAGATCAACTGCAGAAGGTGAAACAGGACACGCTCATGGACATTTAGAGTTTATGGAAGAAGTAGGTGATCCTGCAACAGGTGAGCCAATTGGTTCAACAGAGGATAATCTAAAAGCTGCTATAGCTGGAGAAACTCATGAGTATACAGATATGTATCCAGGCATGGCAAAGACTGCAAGAGAAGAGGGTTTTGACGAAATAGCTGATTGGTTCGAAACATTGGCTAAAGCTGAAAAGTCTCACGCAGGCAAATTCCAAAAAACATTAGACTCAATCGATTAATTAAAAAGGGGCCTAAATAGCCCCTTTTTTCTATCATGGATATAAAAAAAGAAGGCAGTTTAGCTGCACCTACACGTGATATTGTAGATTGGAACTCAGGTGAATATCTAAATGAAAAAGCTTTAGATGCTGAGATGCGTCGACAGTTTGAAGTTTGTCATAGTTGCCGACGGTGCTTTAATCTCTGCGATAGTTTTCCAACATTATTTGATTTTATCGATGATTCCCCAAATGAGTCAGTTGATGATTTAACAAAAAAACATTTCGAGGATGTTACAGATAAATGCACATTATGTGATATGTGTTTTATGACTAAATGTCCTTACGTACCACCCCATGAATTTAATATCGATTTTCCTCATCTGATGCTCAGATATAGAACTTATCAAGAAAATCAAAAAAAATTATCTAAAATTCCAAAAGAACTTGCAAAGGTAGATCGAAATGCGAGTCTCGCAAGATTGTCGCCCAGTATAGCTAATTGGTCATCTGATAAAAAAAATAAATTAACAAGAAGTCCGTTGGAACTTATGACAGGTATAGATAAAGATGCTGAATTACCTAAGTTCGAAAAAAAGTCATTTCATGATAACTTCAAAAATATTTCTAATAAGCTAAATAAAAATGCTCCAGCTTACGGAAGAAAGGTCGCAATTTATTCAACATGCTATGTTAACCATAATAATTCAAAAGTAGGAGTAGCAGCTAATAATGTTTTAAATTTTAATGGTGTGGACACAATATCAACGTACCCAGGTTGTTGCGGAATGCCACATTTAGAGCAAGCGCAGCATGAAAAAGTAAAAATTCAATCGGAAAATATCTCAGAAGAATTATGTAAACTTATCGATCAAGGTTATGACATAGTAACTCTCACAGCCAGTTGTGGTTTAATGTTAAAATTTGAATGGCCATTAATTAACCCAGAAAATACAAATGTTAAACGGCTATCAAAGCATGTTTTTGACATTGATGAATATATTGTTGATATAGCTAAAAAAGAAGGACTTGTTGATGGTTTACAATCTTTTGATGATGGAATTACTGTTCACAACGCCTGCCATGCTCGGGCACAAAATATGGGCAATAAAGCGCTAGAAATGTTGAAAAAAATTCCCGAAACCAAAGTAGATGTCGTTGAAAAGTGCGCTGGACATGGAGGAACTTTTGGGATTATGAAAAAAACAAGAAAGTCGGCAATTAAATACGGTAGGGCGACTGCCCGTCAAATCCGAAACAAAAAAAACAAGTATATGGTCTCGGACTGCCCTCTTGCTTGTAAGCATTTAAATGAATTTTTAAATGAAGATAAAGATACTAAATATATATCAATGCATCCAATAGAAGTTATAGCAAAATCCTATAATTTAACTTGATATTTAATAATTAATTATTAGGTAACTGATATGCCAATCGAACAAAAAAAAATCGACTCGTCAGATTTATTAGACTTAACTACTTATTCAAAAGAGCGTAAGGCAATTCGAAAAGAAGTTGTTGCAATGAAAAAAAATAGACGAGTAGAGTTAGGACCACATTCTACTTTCTACTTTGAAAATTTTTTTACAATGAAGGCTCAGATACAGGAAATGCTCTATATTGAAAAAGGTGGCGATGAACAATTAAGAGATGAGTTAGAGGCGTATAATCCCCTAATACCAAATGGCTCAGAATTAGTTGCTACTTTCATGTTTGAAATAGATAACCCATTAACTAGAAAAAAAGTTTTGTCCTCTTTAGGTAAT
>CACFGR010000014.1 GCA_902565955.1 uncultured Pelagibacteraceae bacterium
TTTACTTAGAGAAGGTTTGGATATACCTGAATGTGCTTTAGTCGCAATATTAGATGCTGATAAAGAAGGCTTCTTAAGATCGGAGAGATCATTGGTACAGACAATCGGTAGAGCAGCAAGGAATGTAGATGGAAGAGTAATACTGTATGCTGATAAAGAAACAGAAAGCATAAAAAAAGCAATAAGTGAGACTGACAGAAGAAGAGATATACAAAAGCAATACAACAAAGAAAATAATATTACACCTGAAACTATAAAAAGGGATATTAGTGATATCCTTGAAAGTATTTATGAAAATGATCGTGTAAACGTTGATTTGAAGAGCACAGAAAAACATCTCGTCGGAAATAATCTAAAAAAACATCTTGAGGAACTAAAGAAAAATATGATGGATTTTGCTGATGATCTCAATTTTGAAGAAGCTGCTAAGTTAAGAGATGAGATAAAAAGGCTTGAGAATAATGAATTAGAGTTACCATCCAACAGCAATATAGTTTATAAAAAAAATAAAAGGAAAAAAAGAAAGTACTTTACTTAATGTTTATAGATTTCTGCATACTGTTAATAGGATTATCTCTTCTTTTATACAGTGCAGATAAAATGATTGAGTCGGCTGACGTAATTGCTAAAAAGTTCAATTTATCCCCAGTATTAATAGGTTTAACAATTGTAGCGTTTGGTACATCAGCACCTGAACTAGTTATAACTCTATTTGCTGCAACAAAGATTGTTCCAGCTACTGATGCCATTACCGGAAATATTATAGGATCTAATATTGCAAATATTTTACTGATTTTAGGAACCTCAGCAATTTTTTTCAAAATTAATCTAGATAAATTAGGCACTAAGGATATTATTTTCTTACTTATAATATCTTTATACTTCGCACTCTTATTTTATATTAGCCAAACAGTCACTCTCATTCACACTATCGGCTATTTAGTTTTAACTTTGTTCTTTATCAATTTTCTTCGTAATTATAAATCTTCAGATCAAAATGAAGAACAAAAAATTTTTGGAAGATACACTTATTTAATTTTACTAAGCGCCTTCATCGGCATTTTTATCGGTGGGAAAATTTTTTTAGACAGTTCACTGAATATTTTTCAAACGTTAGGAGTTAACGAGGTACTAATAGGTATTTTTGTTCTGGCCATTGGTACATCCTTGCCTGAATTGATAACTGTTATTATTTCTTACTTAAAAAAGAAGGGCTCTATAGGTATTGGTAATGTTATTGGTAGTAACATTATGAACATACTGTTTGTTTTCCTACCAGGGGTTATAATTGTTCAACTTAGAGGGCTTGAATATTCTCTAAAAAATATAGATGTATTTCACATATATATTTTTATATTAGTAACTTTGATGATAGCTCTTATGGCAATTTTAAGAATTCAAATGAGAAAAATACATTCTGCTTTTTTCTTGATAAGTTATTTTTTATTTCTTGGGTATTCTTTTATATTATGAAAAAAACAATATTAATTACAGGTGGTTCCCAAAGAATTGGTAGATCAATTGCACTATTTCTCAAAGATTCTCATTATAATTTTATAATACACTATAATAAGTCTGCAAAAGCAGCCAAAGAGCTGAAAAATATTATTAATAGTAACGGGCGCGATTGCGAAATAGTGAAAACTGATTTGTCTAAAATATCTGATGTTAAAAATATAGTTAAAAGAAGTAAAAAATTCTTTGGACCAATACATGCAATTGTTAATAATGCATCCTTATTCATCAATGATAATATAGAAAATCTAAATGATAAACTTTGGTATGATCATATAAATATAAACTTATACGCCCCTCTAATAATATCTAAAGAATTTAATAAACAACTTCCAAAAAAGAGCTTAGGGCATATCATAAATATATTGGATCAAAATGTAGTCAATCCAGACACATCGTTTTTTTCCTACTCCATTTCAAAATCTGCTTTACTATCTGCAACTACAATTATGGCAAAATCATTTGCTCCTAACATTAGGGTAAATGCGATTGGCCCAGGCCCGACACTTAAAAATATTCATCAATCAAAAAAACATTTTGATAAATCGATCAAAAATACTTTACTTAAAATAGGTTCACCGCCGGAGGAGATTGCCAGAGCAGTTAAATTTCTTCTTGAATCAAAATCAATTACAGGTCAATTTATAGCTGTAGATGGTGGGGAACATTTATCATGACAGCAAGGAATATTCTTAAATTAAGTGAATTAAGGTCAGAAACAGATTTAATCAATCTAAATTCTGGATACGATTTAATCTTTTTAAATGATTTTATGATCGATGCAAACATTGGAGTATACAAACACGAGAAAATAAAAAGCCAACCACTCCGCATAAATATTATTGCTAAAGTTAAAAATCCAAAAAAAATAAATGATGATAAATTGTACAGTGTTGTTTGTTATAATCAGATTTCAAAAAAAATTAAAAAAATTATTAATTCTGGTCATACAATTTTATTAGAAAAACTTGCTGAAAAAATATTTCAGGAGTGTTTTAAAAACAAAAGAATTCAAACTATGAAGATAAGACTTGAAAAACTTGATGCAATTAAAGAAGCTGAAAGCGCAGGCATCGAAGTTGAACGCTCTCGTTCAGAATAATGAATAATCTTGACAATATTAAAGAAATAATTGACCAATCCCCCTCTTCCTCCGGTATTTATAAAATGCTTAATGAAAAAGAAGAGATTATGTATGTTGGTAAAGCAAAAAATCTCCAAAATAGACTTAAAAGCTATCTAAACACGAACAATCTCTCAAATCGAATCAGAAGAATGGTTAGTAGAATATCAAACATTGAAGTAATTATTACAGAGACAGAAAAAGAAGCTTTGTTGCTTGAGGCAAATTTAATAAAAAAACTTAAACCTCCTTTCAATATACTTTTACGAGATGATAAATCATTTCCTTATATTTTTATTAATCATGAACAAGAATTTCCACAAATTTCAAAACATAGAGGAAAACAAAAATATAAGGGAAAATATTTTGGGCCGTTCGCAACAATTAATTCGCTCAATTATACTCTGAAAATATTACAGAAAGTTTTTCTACTAAGGTCGTGCGATGATACTATTTTTCAAAATAGATCTAAACCATGTCTTCTTTATCAAATTGAAAGGTGCAGTGGTCCCTGTGTTGATTATACATTAAGTAAAAAAGAGTATTTACAAAGTGTTAAGAATGCTGAGCACTTTCTTTCAGGTCAACATAGCAATTTACAAGAGGAGCTATCTTCTAAAATGGATGAAGAAAGTAAAAGTCTTAATTATGAAAAAGCAGCTAGCTATAGAGATAAGATAGTTGCACTAACCCAGATTCAAAGTCAGCAAAATATAAATCTTTACGATGTAAAAAATACTGACGTGATTTCAATTTCAAGAAAAGGTAATAAATCATGCGTTCAAGTATTTATTTATAGGTCAGGTCAAAATTGGGGAAATAGATCATATTTTCCAAAACACAGCGATGAAGTAGAAACTTATGAGATCCTAGAGCGTTTTATTGTTGATTTCTATACAAGATATTCCCCTCCAAAAAATGTATTGTTAAACTTACCTATAAAAAATTCATCTCTAATCGAAACATCTCTTAAATCCATTTATAATTACAAGACATCTTTTTTTGTCCCTAAAAAAGGAAAAAAATTAGATATAGTGAACTATGCGAGTAGAAACTCAGAACTAGCACTTAAAAATCACATTGCACAGTCTCACTCTGACAAAGAGAACCTGAGCCAACTTTCAAAAGTACTCAATATGACTAAAAAAATAAAAAGAGTTGAAGCTTATGACAACAGTCATCTATCGGGCAAAAATGCAGTTGGTGCAATGATTGTTTACTCTGAAGAAGGTTTTGAAAAAAAATCTTACAGAAAATTTAATATAGACTCATCAAAAGTAAAACTCGGTGATGATTACGGAATGATGAGACACGTCCTTGAAAGAAGATTTTCAAAAGAAGCAATCAAAAATTCTAAGAAATATGAAAAATTGCCTGATTTATTGGTTATTGATGGAGGTAAAGGACACTACGATTTAGCTAAAGAAATCTTAGAAACTAAAGGTTTAAATGAAATGGAACTAATATCAATATTTAAGGGTGAGGGAAGAAAAGAGTCATTAGATCAAATAATATATAAAAATAAAAAAAACTTTATCGACAAAAATACTCCCTCATTTTTCTTTATTCAGAGAATTAGAGATGAGTCACATCGATACGCAATCGGGGCACACAAAGCGAAAAGAAAGAGGGAAATGCATGCCTCAGAACTAGAACCGATAGAAGGTTTAGGACGAAGCAGAAGAAAATTACTTTTGAATCATTTTGGATCAGTTAAAAATATTAAAAATGCCTCAGCTCAGGATATAATGAAAGTAAGAGGAATTAGTAAGTTGCTTTCAGAAAAAATATATGCATATTTTAATGAATAATGTCTAAGTTACCAAATTTTCTCACTCTACTTAGAATTTTTTTATTACCATTATTAATATATTTAATCATAGATAGTGATAGCTCGTTTAATTTAGCAATTCTTATTTTGTTTATTGTTATTGCATTATCAGATTATTTTGATGGGTTAATTGCAAGAAAAACGAATAGTACATCTGAATTTGGTAAAATGTTAGATCCTATTGCAGATAAGCTATTTGTCGTACTGTTAATAATTACATTTATCTATAATGACTATATTAATGAGATTAATTTAATTCCAGCCTACTTAATAATATTTAGAGAAATTTTTATCTCTGGTCTAAGAGAGTATGCATCTAATTTACCAGAAGTAAAAAAAATAGATGTTTCTATATTAGGAAAATATAAAACTGCTTTTCAAATTTTAAGTTTATTTTTGATCTTAATAGGAAGCATCTACATAGATTTGAAGCCTTTATTAAACATAGGTATTTATCTATTCTGGATATCAACTGTAATCACGCTGATCAGCGCTTATCAATATTACAAAAGTATATTTTAAGTTAAGATCTCACGATTTCGTGATAAACCTGCATAAACTTAAAATTTTGGGTATTGTCTCCAGTATTGAATTTAATATCGTCAATAGACTGAATTGGAGTAATCTCTGCTGCGGTACCTGTTAGAAAGGCCTCATCAAAATTACTAATTTCTTCTGGCTTTATATGACGCTCAGTAATATTAAAGCCTTGCTCTTTAACCATTTCAATAACAGTTTGCCTAGTTATACCATTAAGAAAACAATCAGGAATTGGAGTATGAATTTCTTTTCCTTTAATAAAGAAAATATTTGCTCCAGTACCTTCAGCAACATAGCCCCTATAGTCCAACATTAGTGCATCATGGTATCCTTTTTCCTCCGCAAATTCTTTTGACATTGTACAAATAACGTAAGGACCAGATGCTTTTGCTTCGCATGGTGCCGTATCAGGTGATGGCCGTTTCCATGGTGAAGTTATTAATCGTAGGCCAGCTTTTCGATCTTCGATTCTAAAATATGATGCCCAATCATTCCACACTGCAATTGCAACATTAATATCAGATTTAGCAGTTGAAATTCCCATTTGCTGAGACCCTCTCCATGCAATTGGCCTAACATAACAATCTTCAAAATTCATTTTTTTAATGAGTTCATCTTTGGCCTCATTAATTTGGGACTGACTATAAGGAATTTTTATACCTACAATTTCCGCTGATCTAAATAGCCTTTTTGTGTGTTCTTCAGATTTAAAAATCTTCCCTTTATAGGCTCTTTCCCCTTCAAACACAGCACTAGCATAGTGAAGACCCTGAGTAATAACATGGCATTTTGCATCATTCCATTTGATAAACTCTCCGTTCATCCAAATAAAACCCTCTCGATTATCAAATGGTGCTATTTCCATGTAAATTATTCTAATAAATTAAAAGTTTAATAACAGATAAATGGCTTGATTAATATATATTTTTCAGATAATTATGTCATAGTGGCTGACTTAAATACAATATCAAATAAATCTGCATCTCTACTTTATCTGCGTGAAGACAGAATCAAAAATTCATTAAATAGTATTTTTGAAGTTGCAAAAATTCTGGAAAAAGAAATTTTAGCAAGCCTTAATGATAAAAAATTGGGCATAGCCGATATTAGATGTCTTTTGATAATTAATATTAAGCCTGGAATAACATTTAATGAACTACTTAAGAAATTGGATATAAGGAAACAAAGCCTTAATCGTGTACTCAGAGTTCTAATCAAAGAAAACTTAATTATTCAAAAAACAAACAATGATGATGCAAGAAAAAAAAATTTATTTATGACAGATAGTGCTAACAAGGCTTTAAACGAGGCAATAAAACCCATTATCAATTCACTTTCAAAAGCCTATGTAAAGTCTGGGGCTGGTTCAGTGCAAGGATTTAATCAAGTAATAAATTCATTTATAGAGGAACATTGATGAGTGAAAATAATCTACATATTCTTTTAGTTGATGATGATGATAAGATTAGAGAATTATTAAAGACATTTTTAGTTGACAATAAGTACCTTGTATCAACAGCAAGTAATGCCGCTGAAGCAAAAGAGGTACTAAAATATATCACATTTGATTTACTTGTTATTGACATAATGATGCCAGGACAAAATGGTTATGAATTAACAAAAGAAATTCGTGAAAAATCCTTAATACCTATAATCCATCTAACTGCAATGGGAGAGATTGAAGACAGGGTCCATGGTTTAGAAATTGGAGCAGATGATTATTTGGGAAAACCTTTTGAACCAAAAGAATTACTTTTACGCATAAATAATATCTTAGATAAAACTTCTATAAAAAAAGAAACTAAACAAATACAACTTGATAATATTATAGTTGATTTAAAAAGTGGTGTGATCAAGGGAAAATCAACTGAACTATCTCTTAATGAGAACGAATTAAAAATATTGCGAATTTTGTCAAAATTTCCTGGTAAGTCATTTTCTAGAGAGGAGCTAATTACATCACTTAATTTTAATCAAGAAAGAACATTGGACGTATGTATAAATAGATTAAGAAAAAAAATTGAAAAAGACCCCAAGATTCCAAAATTTCTTAAAACTAAAAGAGGTTCTGGTTATGAGCTATGGATTGACTAAATGATTAAAAAAATTCTACCAACGAGTCTTTTAGGAAGAACAGTGTTAATTGTTTTATTTCCAATAGTAATGTTTCAATTAATAATTCTATCATATTACTATAATAGCTTGTGGGAACGCACACTGAACCGCCTATCAAGATCTGTTGCTATGGAAATAGAATTAATTTCTGACAGAATGCTCTCAAGTGAAATCAGGTTAGATCAGTATCAAGCCAAGAGTCAATTTGGTGATTACTTTCTAATGAATATCCAAGAATTGAGCAACTATGATTTGGACCAATTAAATGCCAAACAAAACGATAATCAAATACTTGTCAGTTTAAAAAATGAATTGAGCACCAGAATTAAACATAAATTTTTTGTCATTGAACAAGATAACGAAACAGTCGATGTTATGATAAGTACTTCAGAAAAAGTAATACATTTTAACTTCCCAATTCATCGTATTACAACCTCAAGAAACCATATATTTTTAGGGTGGCAAATTATTTCATCTTTTATTCTTATTTTGATAGCTTATTTATTTTTAAAAAATCAAGTTAAACCAATTTCGAACTTGGCTAGAGCGGCAGAACAATTTGGCAAAGGACAAGAAGTAAATAATTTCAAAGTATCAGGTGCTCTAGAAGTTAGACAGGCAAGTTTGGAATTTTTAAAAATGAAAAATCGAATATCAAGACAAATTGAACAACGATCTCTTATGTTGGCGGGAGTGAGTCACGACTTAAAAACTCCTCTCACGAGAATGAAGTTACTTCTTGAGTCAATAAAAGATAATAAAATTAAAAATGAACTTAATTTAGAAATAAATCAGATGAATGAGATGCTAGTAGAATATTTAGATTTTGCAGCTGTAAATGAGTCAAAAGATAAATCCACAATTAATCCTATTGAGGCAATAATAAATATTAAGAATGATATACATTTTACAAAACATGAAATTAACCTTGAAATCATTAATGATGAAGAAGTTTTTGTAAATGAGAATATTTTTTCTCGTTCAATTACAAATGTATTAAATAATGCGATTGTACAATCAGACAAAATAATAATTAAAGCAGACATAAACAAAAACCTAATTAAAATAAACATTCATGACAATGGAATTGGTATTCCTGATAGTGAAAAAGATAATGTATTTAAACCTTTCTATAGGATAGACCAAAGTAGAAATCAGAATGTCTCAAACTCTGGATTAGGTCTAGCTACTACTAAATCCTTATTGAATTCAATAAATGGAAAAATATCACTGCACGACAGTTATTTAGGAGGTTTAGAGGTTGCGATTGAAATACCAAATTAAGAAATTTTACTCAATTCTCTAGACCTTTTTGTTGCTTTGTTGACAGCTTTGGCAAGAAGACTTTTTAATCCTTTATTGGAAGCAAGAATACTCAGTGCTGCTTCAGTAGTTCCTCCCTTACTTGTCACCTTTTTCTGTAAATCAGAAGGCTTTTTTTGCCCACTTAATAAAAGTAATATTGATCCTAAGAAAGTCTGTAAAACCATACTGTCCGAATTTTTAAACCCTGATTTATTAGCTATCTCAATGAGAGAGTTTATAAAAAGATATATGTATGCTGGACCACTTCCAAAAATTGCAGTGAAATCATCAATTAAATCTTCTTTTTTGGTTTCACTGACTTGCCCCAATAAAGACATGAAATCAAAAATAGGTTTTTTTTGTTTTGTTTTTATTTTTCTCTCAAAATATACAATTGTGGTACCCATATTAACAGATACAGGAGTATTAGTCATAGCTCTTACAATACCTGATGTTTTTTTGAAAACTTTATTTAAATCTTTTATTTTTTTACCAGCAACTACGGAAACTACAATTGAATTACCAAGTTTATTATCTTTATCTAATCCATTCAGTGTTTTTAGTTGATTAGGCTTAACAGCAATAAGTGTGATTGTAGGTTGATAACGATTATTAATTTTGTCTATGCTGTTTTTTATTACAAAATTATTTGATCTTTTTAATTTTTTCAATTCACTTGACTGATTCTTTTCGATAACCACGATTTTTTTTGAGGAAATTCGGTGGTTAAATAATGACCTGATCACAGCAATTCCCATATTACCAGCGCCAATTATTAAAAATTTTTCTTTATTTAAACTACTTGCAGTATTTTTTTTCTTTGGCATTATTTCTATCTTTTTTAAACTTTTTTATTGTTTTGTATTCATCATTGATCGCTTGCGAAAGCTCAAAGCCTTTTGTAACAAAGTTAACAAATTTATTAATTAAAACTTTCCTTGTGATCATAATTAGTGATAAATATATTTTAAATATTATTCAAAATTAACGTGATTTATCTTAGTTTTCCATCTATTAGTCCAGTTTTTTTTTCGATTGGTCCTCTTGATATCCGTTGGTACTCACTTGCTTATATTGTAGGATTTATATTTGCTTGGAGATACATTAAATATCTCGCTTCAAATAAAGCAGTTTCTCATAGTGATAGCATCAATGAAAAACTAATTGATGATCTGATTTTTTATTCAATAATTGGATTAATTATAGGAGCACGATTGGGATATGTGATTTTCTATAATTATGATTATTACTCTGAAAATCTAATTGAGATATTATATCTTTGGCAAGGAGGTTTATCCTTTCACGGAGGTTTGCTTGGTATTGTTACAGCCGCCATAATAATTTCAAAGCTCTATAAAACTACTTTTTTTGAAATAAGCGATTTGATATGTGTATCAGCTCCTGTTGGAATATTTTTTGGCAGAATATCTAATTTTATTAATGGCGAATTATTTGGTAGACCTTCAAATTTTTTTATTGGAATGAAATTTCCAAACGCTGACAACCAGTATCGTCATCCAAGTCAATTATATGAAGCTTTTTTAGAAGGACTTATATTATTTATAATTTTAAATTTTTTAATTTTTAAATTTAAAAAACTTAAAAGCCCTGGAATAATTTCAGGTGTCTTTCTGATGCTTTATGGATTATTTCGATTTACCGTTGAATTTACACGTGAGCCCGATATTCAATTAGGATTTGTATATCATTTTCTTACAATGGGCATGATATTATCTTTACCAATGTTTCTTGCTGGAATTTTAATTTTAGTAATTAAAAGCATTAAAAATGATACAAGATAAAATTTACAATGCTTTAAAAGAAAGTGAATTTCTCTATCTAGATGATTTTATGAATATTTCATTAAGAGATGAAGAGCATGGATACTATACGTCTAACAAAGCGATAGGTAAAGATGGAGATTTTGTTACTGCGCCTGAAATATCTCAAATGTTTGGTGAAATAATTGCTGTAAAAATATTAAACCTCATTAATGCGAGAAACATAAAAAAGTTTAATTTAATTGAACTTGGACCAGGAAGAGGTGCTCTGATAAATGATATTACTAGAGTGCTCAATGCTTTATTAGATGAAGATGTCGAGTATACAATTCACTTTAATGAAATTAATAAATTCTATATTCAAAATCTAAAAAATAACTATCCCAATTGTAAGATACATAAAAATTTCAATTCATATCCCAATGAATTTTCAGTAATAATTGCAAATGAGTTTTTTGATGCGATACCTACGCGCCAATTAATGAGTAGGAACGGAAATATTTATGAAACGGTTATTAAATTGGATCAAGAGGATAGTCTAAGATTTGACTTTATTAAGCCGAGACCAGATATTTCTAAATTTGTAAAAAATATGCAAGACCTTAAGCATCTTGAGGTAATTGAATTTTCTCCTGAGACTAATTTAATCTTTCAGGAATTGATCAATTTCTTGCTTATGAATAATGGTTTTTTCTTACTAATTGATTATGGATATATTAATCTACCTAAGATAAGTACACTTCAGTCAATTAAATCAAATAAAAAAACTGATTTTCTTGATAACCCAGGTAATCAAGATATCACATATCATGTGGACTTTAATAACCTGCAAAACATTTTAGAAGAATATAAAATTGATGACTTTATAATAAATACTCAATCTAATTTCCTTCGGCAAAATGGAATTTTAGATCGAGCTAATATCTTAATTAAGAAAAACCCAAAGAAAGAAAAGCAAATAAACGAACAGTTGGCAATACTTACCAAAAGAGAATATATGGGAAATTTATTTAAAGTTTTGGAAATTAATATTTAATGTTTTTTACAAAAAATCTCTCAAATATAGATCATTGTTTCTTTTCAAGATTGGGTGGTGTTTCGCAAGGAAGATATAAATCATTAAATTGTGGAAAAGGATCAAAAGATGAGAATGGTGCTATTGAAGAAAATTTAGTCGCTATTTCCAGATATTACGGTTTAAAAAAGTCTGATATTATTACTATGCATCAAACACACTCTTCTAATGCAATAGTTTTAGATAGCAGCAATAAGTCTGAAATTTTAAAATGTGACGGGATTGTAACTAAAGAAAATAATAAAATCTTATCAGTATTAACGGCTGATTGTGCTCCATTATTATTTTATGAAGTGAAAAATGAAATAATAGGAGCTTGTCATGCAGGCTGGAAAGGTGCCTTGAATGGCATAATTCAAAATACAATTTTACAAATAACCAAGCTGGGCGGAAAGAGAGATAATATACGCTGCAGTATTGGCCCATGTATAAGACAAAAATCCTATGAGGTAAGATTGCCTTTTTACAAAAATTTTATTAAACAAGATCAAGATAATGCAAGATTTTTTCAAAAAAATCATAATAATAGATATCTGTTTTCGCTTACTGAATTCATTCTCAAGATACTTTCTGATGAGCAAATTACTAACCACGAGATTGTTGACGTCGATACTTTCAGCGAAGAAACATTATGTTTTAGCTATCGAAGAAATTATAAAAAAAATATAACCGATTATGGTAGAATGATTTCAACAATTGTTATAAAAGACAGATAAATTATGAGAATTATTGCAGGAAACAGCAATTTACCTTTATCTAAGAGCGTCGCAGAATATCTTGGCGAAAACCTTACAAATGCTTCTATTACAAGATTTGCTGATGATGAAGTTTATGTAGAAATTAAAGAGAACATTCGTGGTGAGGATGTATTCGTAATGGAATCTCTATCTTACCCAGCGAATGACAATATAATGGAACTACTGGTGATGATAGATGCACTAAAAAGAGCTTCAGCAAAAAGGATTACTGCTGTGATCCCTTATTATGGATATGCACGTCAAGATAGAAAACCTGGGCCAAGAACCCCTATCTCTGCAAAATTAGTTGCAAATTTAATAACAACTGCTGGAGCAGACAGAGTACTTACTTTAGATCTTCATGCTGAACAGATACAGGGATTTTTTGACATACCAACAGATAATTTATTTGCAGGTCCAGTATTTTCAAAAGACATAAAAGAAAAATATGAAATTAGTAATCTAGTTGCAGTTTCTCCTGATATTGGTGGAGTAGTGAGGGCGAGAGCGATTGCAAACAAGATCGGAGCCTCAATTGCTATTGTTGATAAAAGAAGACCCAGAGCAGGTGAAAGTGAAGTAATGAATATCATTGGAGACGTAAAAGGAAAAGATTGTATTATTCTAGATGATATCATTGACTCAGCGGGAACAATTTGTAATGCAGCTGATAAAATTATAGATTTAGGAGCTAACAGTATCACTTCATATGTTACGCACGGAGTATTAACAGGAAAAGCCCTAGAGAAAATTAGTGCATCAAAATTGACTGAATTAGTAATTACAGATTCAATCAATAATCAAGAAAAATTAAAAGCTTGTGAGAAAATTAGGTCGATTAGTATCTCAGATTTATTGGGCGAGGCAATTAAGAGGATATCCGAGGCGAGCTCAGTATCAAGTCTATTTGAATTTTGATTTATATACTTGCCATATAGGTAATTTTAATTTAATACCAACCTCATCGTTATGAGCAAAGAAAGTAATTTAAACGCTGAAATCAGGGATGGATCTGGTAAATCCGCTGTAAAAAAAGTACTAGCTGCAGGTAAGATTCCTTCAGTTATGTATGGTTTAGGTGAAAACCCTGTAAACATTTCATTAGATAAGATTACAGTTCAAAAAGAGATCAATTCTGGTGGTTTCCTAACTAGAATATTTTCACTTAACATTGATGGAAAGAAAAGCTTAGCAATTCCAAGAGAGGTTCAATTTGATCCACTTTCTGATCAACCTATACACATTGATTTTTTAAGGCTAGCTGCAGACTCAAAAATTACTCTGGACATTCCTACTAGGTTTATAAATGAAGAGTTATCACCTGGATTAAAACGAGGTGGTGTTCTAAATGTTAATAGACGTACTGTTCAACTAAGTTGCCCTGCTAATAATATACCTGAAGAGATAGTTTTCGATCTAGAGGGTTTAGAAATAGGTGACACAATCAGAATTTCTGCTGCAAATTTAGGTGACGGAATTTCTCCAACAATTAGTGATAGAGATTTCACTGTAGCATCTGTTGCTGCACCTACTGTTGTAAAAGAACCTGAAGCTCCTGCAGAAGGCGAGGCTGCTGAAGGTGAAGCTACTGAGGGTGGTGCCGCTGCTGAAGATAAAAAAGATGCAGCTCCAGAGGCTGATAACAAAGAAGAAAACAAAGATAAAGAATAACACTTTTTCTTTTACCTATTTTGATATTTATATATCTTCAATCTTATGATTGCATTAATCGGATTAGGGAATCCTGGTACAAAGCATAAAAATAATAGACATAATGTGGGCTATTTATTTATTGATCAGCTTTTACAAGATCATGATGATGTAATGAGAGAAAAAAAATTTGATGGGGAGTTGGCGTCGTTTCTTATTGGAAA
This sequence comes from uncultured Pelagibacteraceae bacterium, assembly GCA_902565955.1. Classification (GTDB taxonomy): domain Bacteria; phylum Pseudomonadota; class Alphaproteobacteria; order Pelagibacterales; family AG-422-B15; genus CACNXQ01. The sequence goes on from CACFGR010000014.1 coordinate 13,897, forward strand.
GAAAAAAATATACACCTTTAAATCCAATGATTATATGAATGAGTGTGGTAAAAGTATTGCAACTTTTTTAAACTTTTTCAAAATTAAATCAAATTTAACTTATGTTATTCATGATGATCTAGATATCACTTTAGGAAAAATAAAAATCAAGTTGGGGGGTTCTTCCGCAGGTCATAATGGGCTTAAATCAATAGATAGTAAAATTGGAAAAAATTATAATAGAATAAGAATAGGTATAAATCATCCGGGCAATAAAGACATGGTTAATAAACATGTATTAAGTAATTTTAAAAAAAGTGAATTAGAAGTTATTAATGAATTAAATATAAAAATGTCTGAAAACATAAAAGTACTATTGGATGGAGAAAAATCCAAATTTATTAATAATTTAAAATAATTGATCATGGGATTTAAGTGTGGAGTTGTTGGATTGCCAAATGTTGGGAAATCAACATTGTTCAATGCATTAACAAAGAAAATAGCCGCTGAAGCAGCAAACTACCCTTTTTGTACCATTGAACCAAATGAGGGTACTGTAATAGTGCCTGATACAAGAGTAGAAACTCTATCAAATTTAGCAAAATCAAAAAAAACAATACCAACATCTCTTAGTTTTTACGATATAGCGGGTTTAGTTAAAGGCGCTTCTAAAGGAGAGGGACTCGGAAATAAATTTTTATCTCATATTAGAGAAGTAGATGCAGTTATTCATGTGGTTCGCTGTTTTGAAGATACTAATATAACTCATGTAAACAATAAAATAGATCCTGTTGATGATGTTGAAACGATAAATACTGAATTAGTTCTATCTGACATCGAACAACTCGATAAAATAAATAAAGGACTAGAAAAACTAGTAAAAAAAGGTGATAAAGAAGCCAAATTAAAAACAGAGGCTTTGAACCTTCTACTTAAACACTTGGAATCAGGTCAGCCTGCTATTTCAATGAAGAATTTAAATGAAATCTTCGCACATATAAAAGAGTTCAACTTAATAACAATCAAGCCGACAATTTACGTATGTAATGTTGATGAAAGTTCAATAATTGAAGGTAATGAACTAACTTTAAAAATTGAAAATTTTCTAAATTCTAAATTAATTAAGATTTCAGCAGAAATTGAGTCACAAATCTCGTCTTTAAATGAAGACGATCAAAAAGATTATCTTGAAAGCCTAGGATTAGATGAGTCTGGCTTGAATAAGGTTATAAAAGCTGGATATTCGACTCTTAACTTAATTACTTATTTCACAGCTGGCGAACAAGAAACAAGGGCATGGACGATTGAAAATGGCACTACTGCACCAAAAGCAGCTGGAAAAATTCACACAGACTTTGAGAAAGGCTTTATTAGAGCTGAAACTATATCATATACAGATTATTTAGATTGTGAAGGAGAGTTAAAAGCGAAAGAACTTGGAAAGATGCGTAGCGAAGGTAAGGATTATGTAGTACAAGATGGTGACGTAATGCATTTTTTATTTAATAATTAACCATGGACCATAAACTAGAATTTCCTACATATGAAGAAATGCATGAAAAAGCGGTTAAGCTTGCGCATCTCATAAAAGAAAAAAATATTAAATTTGATAAAATGGTTGTTGTCTCTCGAGGTGGATTTGTACCTGCTTCAGTTGTCGCTTACACTCTTGGAATCCAAGACGTAGATATTGTTTCCATACAAAGTTATATCCATAGAGAGGCTGGAAAAGCAATTGTTCACAGGGCTCCGAAAACTGATGAAGTTATACTCGTCATAGATGATATTGTTGATAAGGGCGGTACCGCTAAAGCGCTAAAGGAATATATGCCTAATATGCACTTAGCTGTAATATATGCGAAACCAAGAGGTCTACCTCTAGCTGATACATATGTTGAGGAAATCACACAAGAAACTTGGCCTGTCTTCCCCTGGGATGAGGAAGACAAAGCCAATCATTAACTAAACTAGAAGATAAAGTATAGTACCGATAATACTCCAATTACTATCGAACCAGCATTTAGATCTTCGTGTCTACCACTTAGTGCTTTAATTACAACGTATGCTATAAAACCAAGTGCAATTCCATGAGCAATGCTAAATGTAAGAGGCATCAAAACTGCCGCTAACACTGCTGGAGCATATTCACTGACGTCATCCCATTCTATATCCCTTAGGTTTTTCAAAAAGAATGTTGCAACAAACACTAGAGCTGGAGCAGTTGCAAACGCAGGAATACTTTGAGCTAATGGTGCTAAAAATAAACAGATTGCAAATAGAACTGCCACAGCAACCGCTGTAAGTCCTGTTCGCCCACCTTCTTTAACACCTGCTCCAGATTCAATGTATGATGTAGTATTGGAAGTTCCAACTAATGCACCTATTGTTGTAGCGGTAGAATCTGCTAAAACTGCTCTACCTATCCCATCAACGTTTCCGTCTTGGTCAACTTTACCAGTTAAATTGGCAACTGAAGTAAGAGTTCCAGCGGTATCGAAAAAGTCTACAAAAAGAAAAGCAAACGCGACACCAATAAAACCTGCTGTTGCTACAAGGCTAAAGTCCATTGAGAACGCATGAACAGCTGGTGGAACTGATCCCACAACTCCATCAATTGCGCTCACACCGCTTACCCAAGCAATAATACTTACTGCAAGTATACCGATGATAATTGATCCTGGAACACCACGCTTATCTAAAATTGCCATAATTGCGAATCCGACAGCAGCCAATATCACAGGCATTGAACTTACATCACCTAAACCAACTAAAGTTGCAGGATTATCGACAACCACGCCAGCATTTTTTAATCCTATAATAGCTAAGAACAATCCTATGCCTGCCCCTACGCCAAACTTCATACTTTTTGGTATGCTATTTATTATCCACTGACGTGCCGGTGTTACAGACAAAATTAAAAATACTATCCCTGCAATAAACACTGCAGCAAGAGCCTGCTGGTAGGTATAACCCATTCCAAATACAACTCCAAAAGCAAAGAAAGCGTTTAAACCCATACCAGGTGCTAGGGCAATTGGCCAATTAGCCCACAGGCCCATTATTAGACAGCCAACCACAGCAGCTATGATTGTGGCAACAAATACACCGCCAAAATCCATACCAGTTCCCTCAGTAGATAAGATGGCTGGATTAACGACAATAATATATGCCATTGTTAAGAACGTGGCTAAACCTGCCAATAACTCAGTTTTTACACTAGTACCGTTCTCTTTTAATTTAAAAATATTTTCTAACATTCAGTTCCTCCGTTTAGTAAGAGTATAATTTACATTACCAAAATGAAGTAATCGAGATCGATAAAATGTTTCTGTGGATAAGGATATTGATAATTTACTTAAAATTATTTTTTTAAATAACTGAAAATCAATTGTTTTTAGAAAATAGACTAATGAGTATCTTTCCAAATTTGTCGATTAGTGAAGTAGAGTAATACAGAGAGAATTAATAAGTATGAAATTACCTTAAAACCGATTCTTTTTCTCGCCTCTAGCTTTGGTTCTGCTGCCCATGTAAGAAACATTGTGACGTCCCGTGCCATTTGTTCTGGCGTTGCAGCTGTTCCATCTGTGTAAACTACAGCATCCTCATACAATACTTGAGGCATCGCTATTTTTTGACCTTTTGCGTACTCATTGTAATAAACACCATCATCGAGTTTAATATCACTTGGTGCATCAACATAACCCAACAATAAAGAGTACAAATAGTCTGCTCCACCATGTCGTGCTTTAACCATTACAGATAAATCCGGCGGATAAGCACCGCCGTTTGCAGCTCTTCCCTGTTGTTCATTCTCATATGGGCTAACAAACTTGTCAGATAATATTGCAGGACGCATTTCAACTTCTCCATCGGCATTTGGAGCAGCCTTTACTTCAAATGCTGCTGCCATTGCTTTAGCTTGAGACTCGCTGAATTCAGGACCACCCTCTTCAATCAGGTTTCTATAACTTAAAAGGTTCATTGAATGACATCCTGAACAGACTTCGGTATAAACTTGATACCCTCTTTGAAGCGACGCTCTCTCAAATTTTCCTAATGGTCCTTCAAATGACCAATCAGGATGCATAGGCTCTTTCATTTCACCAGCAGCATGTAATTGAGTAAAGCTAAAGCTCAGTAGCAATGAGAAAGATACAAATAAATTTATGATAAATTTCATATATCAATAGCTAGGCACTGGCTCCAGAGGCAGCGGCCTTCATCTGTCTTTCCTCGGGAGAAAGAACAGGCTCACTCAAGCTCTTAGGCAAAGGTTTGGTTTTTTCAATATAGCCAAGTAGAGGTAAAATAATTATAAAATGAGCAAAATAATAAGCGGTAGCAATTCGTCCAATAATCAGAAATAGACCATCAGCAGTCTGAGCCCCTAGATAACCAAGCAATATTACATTAGCAAAGAAAAGCCATACAAACTGTCTATAGAGAGGTCTGTATTTTGCTGACCTAACTTTTGAAGTATCCAGCCAAGGTAAGAATGCTAAAATAGCAATTGCAGAAACCATTAAAATTACTCCGCCGAGTTTATCTGGTACAGATCTCAAGATTGCATAGAATGGAAGAAAATACCATTCTGGGACAATATGTTCCGGAGTTTGCAAAGGATTAGCTTCAATATAGTTGTCAGTATGTCCAAGTAAATTAGGGACAAAGAATACAAAGCCCGCGAATACAACTAAGAACACAACAAGTGCAAACATATCTTTTACAACGTAATGAGGATGGAAAGGAACTGTATCTTGAGAGCCTTGAACAACATTAATACCCTCAGGATTATTATTACCAGGTACATGTAGTGCCCAAACATGAAGTATAACGAGGGCAAAAATCAGGAAAGGCATCAGGTAATGTAATGTGAAAAACCTAGTTAAAAGTGGGCTACCAACAGCATAACCTCCCCACAACCAGTTAGTTACTGACTCACCTACCAAAGGAATTGCACTGAATAAATTTGTTATAACTGTAGCTCCCCAGAAACTCATTTGGCCCCACGGAAGCACATACCCCATAAAGGCAGTAGCAATCATGAGTAAAAATATAAACACACCAATTATCCAGATTAATTCTCTTGGTTCTTTATATGAGCCGTAAAATAGAGATCTTGCCATATGAATATACACCGCCATAAAAAATAGTGATGCACCGTTTGCATGTATGTATCTTAATAACCACCCATAATTAACATCTCTCATTATATGCTCTACACTTGCAAAAGCTAAGTCGGCGTCAGCAACATAGTGCATTGCTAGGACAAGTCCTGTAATTATTTGGGTAACAAGACAAAAAGTTAAAATTCCACCAAATGTCCACCAATAATTTAAATTTTTCGGCGTTGGATATGGAAGTAAATGTCCATAAATTAAGTTTAAAAGTGGTAAACGGTCATTAAACCATCTTCCAACAGCTGATTTAGGTGCATAATTTTCGCTCATACTTTTTTATCCAATTTTAATAGTAGTTTCGTTTAAGAATACATAATCCGGAATCTCAAGATTTGTAGGTGCAGGTCCCTTTCTTATCCTACCTGATGTATCATAATGAGAACCATGACATGGACAAAACCAACCATTATAATCACCTTTTTGTCCAAGCGGCACACATCCAAGATGGGTACAAATTCCAACCATAACAAGCCATTCAGGATTTTGTGCTCGATCGCTATCTTCCTCTGGGTGCGGTAAATCAGCTAAATTCACTTTCTTTGCCTCATCAATTTCAGCCTGTGTTCGCCTTCTAATAAATACCGGTTTACCCCTCCACATCACAGTAATGCTTTGTCCAGGTATTATAGGTCTGAGATCAATCTCAGTAGACGCTAACGCTTTAACTGATGCATCAGGGTTCATTTGGTCAACGAAAGGCCATGCTAATGAAGCGGCTCCCGCAGCTGCAAATGCACCTGTAGTGACATAAAGAAAATTTCTTCTTGTAACTTGTTTTTCTGACAACTTAATATCCTTGAGTTATATTGCTAATATACTTGTAAATCGTCGTTTTTTAAGGGAAAAAGGCAATCTGAAGTGCTAAAAATTGTGTCATGATGACGCATATATTAGGATTAAAAAGTTATAAAATATCAATTAGATGAACTTAGCAATTTTTGAACCTGATATACCTCAAAATACTGGAGCAATGGTGAGGATTTGCTCTTGTTTCGGCGTCAATATTGATATCATTCATCCAGCCTCATTTGCAATGTCGGAAAAATCTCTAAGCAGAGTTGCAATGGACTATGGTAGAAATATTAATTTAACAGAGTTTGACGATTGGAAGCACTACGAGAAAAATAGAAAAGGAAGAAAAATACTGTTGTCTACAAAAGGAAAACTTAGTCACTATGATTTTGAGTTTAAGGGTAATGATAATTTAATTGTTGGAAGAGAAAGTGCGGGAGTACCAGATTACGTTCACAAACAATCTGACCATATAATAAGAATACCAATGAACAGTTCCGCAAGATCTTTAAATGTTGCCGTGTCTTCAGCTATAGTTATTTCTGAGGCAAACAGACAGTTAAAACTATTTTGAAATGTTAAATAAAAAAAAGATAACTAAAGCATGGTTCAAGGGATTGCAGGATCTAATCTGTGAGACTGTACTTGAACTCGAAAAAAAAAATGGATCAAAAGCAAGGTTCAAAACTAATAAATGGAAAAAAGGTGAATATAGAATAATTAAGGGAAATGTAATCGAAAAAGGCGGTATAGCATTTTCAAATGTAACAGGTACCTTTCCAAAAGAATTTGCAAAACAAATTCCAGGAACTGAAAAGAATAAAAAATTTTGGTCCACAGGAGTATCTGTAGTGCTTCACCCAGCAAATCCAAAGGTTCCTGCATTACATTTCAATACTCGGCACATAATAACGGGTAAAAATTGGTTTGGTGGCGGTATTGACGCCACTCCATGTTTTAAAGACGCTAAATTAAAGAAACAATTTCATAATAAATTAAAAACAATGTGTGAAAATCATAATAAATCTTATTACAAAAATTATAAAAAATGGTGTGATGAATATTTCTATTTACCCCACAGAAAAGAAATAAGAGGAATTGGCGGAATATTTTTTGACTATAAAATGGATGATTGGAAAAAAGATTTTGATTTTGTTAAGGACGTTGGCTTAACTTTTAATGATATTGTAAGAGAAATAATAAGCCAAAAAATGAATGAAAAGTTCACAAAAAAAGATAAAGAAATTCAGTTATTGAAACGTGGGAGGTACGTGGAATATAATCTTTTATACGATCGAGGAACAAAATTTGGCTTAAACACCGGTGGTAATATTGATGCAATTTTAATGTCAATGCCTCCTAATGCTAAATGGAAATAAAAATGGAAACTGAACCAATTACATCAAATGGCGCAAAAAAACTTCAAGATGAATTAAGCGATTTGATAAATAATAAAAGGCAAAAAGTAATTCAAGCCATTGCGGAGGCGAGAGAGCACGGCGATTTAAAGGAAAACGCAGAGTACCATGCGGCAAAAGAGGAGCAAGGTCACATTGAGGGTCGTATTCAGGAAATTCAATTACTATTAGCTAATGCAGAAATCATTGATATTTCAAATATTCCTAAAAATCAAAAAACTGTAGTCTTTGGTGCAACTGTTGAAGTTGAAGATATTGATAATGATACAAAGACAAAGTTTCAAATTGTTGGTGATGATGAAGCAGATATTGAATCGGGTCTGCTATCTTACAGATCACCTGTTGCTAAAGCATTAATTGGAAAAGAAAAAGGCGATTTCGTATCAGTTTCAACGCCAAAAGGAGAGAAAAACTACGAGATTAAGAAAATTTTATATAAATAAAAAAAATTATTTTTTTGATTGAACGATTGCTTTAAGCCTCTCAATTAATGAAAACTTATCGTCAATAAAATCATTTTCTGCCCACCAGTCTTCAACCTCTTTTAAGATGTCTCCAACCATTGGGCCTTGAGATATTCCCATGTTTATTACATCTTTGGCTGTTAGAGCAAAAGATGGCTTCTCCCAGCTTTGAGCAACTTCATATAGAGATCTCCAATTTACTTCATTTTTATTATTTGTATCCTTAGCCCAATTAACAAGTATTTGTTTTTGAAAACCGTCACGACCTAATAGATAAAGTAAATATCTAACTTCTTTCATTGACATGTAAGAAACGATTTTTTTATTCAGTGTGCTTAATTTCAATAAGTCAGTAGAGTCTGATTTTGATAAAGGTAATTTTTTTATGATAGTATTCGCTTTATCCAACGAGTTATCAATTAGAGTACTCAATCTCAATATTGGATCAATTGAAAGGGATATTCTATTTTCTATTTCAATTAAATTTACAAATGCATCATTTATGCTAGTGCCATCAAAATAAACATCAAGCAAACCTATTTCACTCATTGCAGATATTGCATGATTTGGAGCATTTAGACTTAGAATTGACTTTAGTTCATTCCATTGCCTTTCCTTAGAAACAACTGATAACTTATCAAGATTTGCTTTTATTGTTTTCATCACCTCTGCGTCAGGAGATACATCGCCAAATAATGCTAAAAAACGAAAATACCTTAGTATTCTAAGGTAATCTTCTTTTATTCTTTCATCTGGATTTCCAATGAAACGAACGACTCTGTTTTCTAAATCTGTTTTACCATCTTTAGGGTCTATTAAATTTCCACCCTTATCTAAATACATTGCATTTATGGTAAAATCTCTCCTTAAAGCATCTTCCTCTAAACTATTTGA
>CACFGR010000015.1 GCA_902565955.1 uncultured Pelagibacteraceae bacterium
ATTGTAGGCTCGAATAATTTTGGTAAAAAAAGTCAAATCGCTAGAGATATGCTGTATGAAGCCGGTATAGAACTGATAATTAATGAGAATAAATCACCTTTTAGTGCAGAAAAACTCAAAATAATAAGTAAAGATAACTCAGTAATTGGTTCATTAGCTGGTCTAGAAATTTATGATAAGCAAATTATAGAATCATTTAACAATCTTAAAGTTATTTCGCGCTTAGGAAGTGGATTAACAAATATAGATCTAGATTCCGCTAAAGAAAATAATATTAAAGTATTTAACACACCAACTGCACCAGTAAACGGAGTTGCGGAATTAACTGTGGGTATGATGATAAATATTTTAAGGCATATTATTGAATTAAATAGCGATCTTAAAAATGGAAATTGGAATAAAAGATTTGGCAGATTATTAGAAAATAAATGTGTTTTATTAATTGGATACGGAAACATTGGAAAAAGAGTAAATGATTTATTAGAACCTTTTAATGCAACTATTGAAATATTTGATCCATTTGTCAAAAAAGATCTTAATGACTTAAATTTTTATTTAAATAAAGCTGATATTGTCTCACTTCATGTAAATACAGAAAATGAAGTCTTGAAACGAGAAAACTTTATTCAGATGAAAGATGGGGTAGTGATATTAAATTCTTCAAGAGGGTCTAATATAAAAGAGGATGTGATAATTGAATTCATTAATAATGGAAAGATAGGTTATATGTGGTTAGATGTTTTTGAAAATGAACCATACAGCGGAGAAATTGTAAAATATAAAAACGTTATATTAACACCTCATGTTTCATCTCTGACTTATGAAACCAGAGAAAAAATAGAAATTGAAGCTACAAATAATCTACTTGATCATCTTCGAAATTTAGGCGTACTTTCATGATATGTAGCAAGCGTAAGTATAACTCCAAGTGCGATATATATGAGTGAGCTTTTATGAACAATTGCAATTGATAAGAGTGCCGTCATAATTATTAAAATAACATACCATTTTTGATTATTCATATTTTTTTTTAATAAATGCAGAGATAATGCAAAAACTTGTATCCATATAAAAGTGCCTATAATACCAAATTCATAGAGTAACCTCGTTAATAAACTATGAGGCCCATTTAAACTAAACGTCTCATGTGGTACTTTAATTATATTTGATGAGCTTATGCCGTGCCCAATAAAAGAGTCTAAAAAATTAAGTGAAAACAAATCCATTAAGAATAAATATATCGGATAAATATTTATAACTTGAGTGGCAAGAAGACCTTCTAACATCTCACCCCTCGACAGTTGTGTTATAAAAGTTTGTATACCAATAAAATATTCAAATGTTCTCTCGCCAGAGTAAATAATTACAAATGCAAATATAGATGTTATTAAAAAAATTGAGATATTTTGTATATTTAAATTTGCTAGAACTTGAGGATAAAATAAGATGAATATCAAAGGATATATAAGCATTGAAATCATCAGTGAACCGGAAATTGTAAAAAATAATGCAATTAATATAAGTGAGAATACAAATAGTGGTGGTTTTAAATTTCTTAAATCTGATCTAATATACAAAAGTAAAGCTCCTAATAATAAAGCAACAGCTGAGTCTCTAGGCTCGCCAAATATACCCATAAATCTAACTCCCACATTCATTTGATCGTCATAATACCAATGTCGACTAATTAATACCTGCTCACCATAATCCTTTAGGGCAACATCAATTAAAACAATAAATCCTACTAATAAACAAAAAATAAAAATATAATAAAATAAATCCACAAATTTTATTAGTTTCTCATTTGTATCTATTATGAAGGGAAGTAAAATTGCAAAGTAGAAATAAAAATACAAATATTTTAGTATTTCAATGATTGGTAAATTAAATACACTTTTAAACATTGAGTCCGTATTCAAATATGAAAAATTTACTGAATAAGTTTCCAAATGTTTTAAATAGTTAAGTAATCCTTCATAATAAGTTCCAGAAATTAAATTAAAGAAAGTACTAATTAACCCAACAATTAAAAATAATAAAAAGTAGATGTGTATTTTTTTAAATTTTATATCAATCATTATATTTTTAGTATTAAACAATAAGTAAAAAGAGAAAAACAACAAAAAAGAAAACTGTATTTGCCTTGATAATTTATCTAAAAGTCCAGAACCAAAGATAAAATATAGTAACATTTCACTAATTACAGAAATTGAATAAAAATAAAATATAAACGAATTCATAAATTTTGACGATTTAGATATAAGTTTTTCATAGTTTTGTAATAGAAATAACTTCTCCAAATAAAAAACTTAAGGTGGCTACCATGATTAATTTTATTAATATATTTTCTTATTCGAATTTCAGCTTTATATCTTGATACGTCAATATTTGTATCCTCACGCAAGGTAAATGCTTTTCCTTTTTTAACATAATAATGTTTTATGTTATTATTAGTTCGTAGTATTGAGTTAAGAATATCCTCACAATATGCTTTGCCTTCATATGGATAAAAATTATAGTCAATAAAATTTTCTTTTTTTCCTAATATACAGCCGCCGGGTAGCCAATCACAAAATACTATATCATTAGAGAAATATTCTGGATCTAATCCAAAACAAATTCCTTCTTTAGTCATTGTTCCAAGCCTATTTTTTCCATATTTAGCACCTAATAAAACAGTATACAATATATCAGTTAATATACTTTTTTTTTTCACGTGATGTGAGATTGGCTTACCGGAAAAGTTATAGAGTAATTCAGGTCCAAAAACATTTTTTCCTTCTAATGACTCATTGATATTTAAAAGTTCCTCGATACACATTTTATCAAGCTGAATATCGTCATCTAGTTGCATAATGATTTTATTTTTAGCCGACCTAATTCCTATAATCCTTTGAATAACTTGACCTTTTACTTCGGAGTACAATATTTTTAAGCCTTTAATATTCTTTATTTTCTTAGACAAAATATATTTTTTTGGTAAACAAACAATTATTTCATCCGGCTGAATTGTGCTTGCTTCAATATTATTTAGTGTTTCTGCCAAGTGATCATGACCTAAGGATGGAATAACAATACTTAACATTTTTTAAATGCCTCTAATTTTGCAATAAAAAAAATGTGTAATCCATAAAAAAAAGTTCGATGAAAAATAATTCCTTCTTATTATTTTCATACCATTTATTAAATTTTTTTTATTGAAGGCTGCGGTATCATCGTCAACATATACTCTGCATCCATTTATATTCAGTCCGATAAAATTTGTCTTACTTGCAATATTTAGCCAATAAATGGTATCTTCCATGAACCTGATGTCCTCAAGGAAACGAGTAGCTAAGGCAATTTCTCTTTTTAATATTACTGTTGGAGTTGCCACGGTACAACGAAATGCTGACCAAGGTAATTTGCATTCATATTTACCAGAAAAAACTGATTTAACTTTTTGCGATCTTTTATCAAACCTTTCGTAAGAAGTATGTGATGCTTCTAAATTGTTAGTACACATAAAATATATTTGTTTTTTTAATTTATTTGGATGCCATTCATCATCAGAGTCCAAAAATGCAATGTAATCGCCTTTTGAGTGGATTATTCCAATATTTCTCGAATATCCTGGTCCCATATTTTTTTTATTTTTTATAATTAAAGTATTATTGTCATTGAATGCAATACTATCTAGCTCCTTATCTCTGTAGTCAGAACCGTCATCGATTATTAATAATTCTAAGTTACTATAGTTTTGATCTTTTACAGAGTTAATTGCTCTTATAGTCTCTTTAGGATTATTATAAAATGGAAGAATTACAGATACTTTTGGTTCAATAAAGTCTTTCATATCATTTTACTAAAAAATCGATTTTTTAATAAATAAATCCTCATCTTCTTCTTGATTTTCATTAATTTCCCATTTTTCCATGTAATTTATATTCTTCCATTTCAAGTTTTGATTACATAGTAAAGCAAACCAATCTGAAAAATTAACTGCCCTTGAGGATTTATGGGTATAATTTCTTACAAATCTTTTTTCATATTTCCAATCGCTCTTATACCAAAAAAAATCTAAAGAATCTGAATCTACAACACAAAAATAATCTCTTAGACAATCCCACCAGTGCTCCAGGGACCATTCTAAATCGATACCAATACTTTTCAAATATCTTGCACACAAAAATGTTTCGGCAACGACGGGAGTTGAATTAATTGTAGAAGGAAACTTACCAAACCCAAATTGCTCTAAGGATTTATCAAATAAGGTCTTATCAAAATAAATAAGTAAATCAATTGTTCTTCCAAATAATAGAATATCAGTTATTCCATAGACTTTATATTTACACGTATTGACGCTTGACGCGATAATTCTTGAATTGCAAACATTTTTATTATGTATCGGAAATTGATCAATTAAACCCTCTAAAAATGGTAAAATATCTGTTTTATGCATCCTACAGTCAGCTCTAGTTTTTAAGCAAAATTCAACACCATTTGCTTCAGCAATCTTCAAACCAGCATATGTTGAAATTATTTGAAAATTAATATTTCCATACGCGGGTTCTTTAGGTTTTTTATTTATCACTACATGATGAACAAATTTTTTTAGTTCATTTATTTTTGAATTATCCTCATCTTCCCACGTAGAGACTATAATCAATGTATTGGGAAATATTTTTTTATAAATATTTACACTTTCTAAAAGAAAGGGGAAATATTCACCAATATTTCCTTGAATAATTATCGCAAATTTTTTGTCAGGGGGAACAAACGTACTTATATTTTCAAAATTTTTAGAAGATTTTGGACGTAAATGAAAAGTAAGAAAATTATTTTTTATGAATGAGATGATAAAACCTTTTTCATTACTAACAATTGATGCACCTTTAGTTTTTTTTGATAAATTAAAATGAAAATATTGATTAGTTAAATTAAAATGAGTTTTTTTTATTTTTCTTAATAATAATATTAAGTGTCTTGTTAGATTAGGAGCAATTTTATTTAAGAATTTTTTTATTACTTTTTTAATTTTCATAATCAAAAATCTTTTTTTGATTTAAATCTTTCTAGCTCTGAAGGCGTACCTAATATATTTATATTATCAACTCTGTCGATAATTATATATTTATTTTTTTGGATAAGAAAATTATACAATGGAGCAATATAGTACTCATTATTAATTGTTAATTTCATTTGAAATGATTTTTCAGCAGCCTCTAAGAAAGACAGAGGATTATTAAACATATACAAGCCTGTTAATGCATTATTTGAAATTACTTTTTTTTCTGCTGTTTCAAGTACTTTTTCTTTATCAATTTTTGCATAACTAAATTTTACATCATTTGAGTGGAAAACACCCACTAATCCATCACACTTTTTTTGTAGGTTTGTTTTTAAAGTACTGGAATAGAAATTAGTATCTATATTAAAAATAATAAGCCTATTATTTAAATTTATTTTATCTTTTGCTTTAAAGACTGTTTCAGTCTGACCTCTTGTTTGTTCTTTAAGAAATAGATATTCAATATTTATATAATCCGAAAAAATACTGTCTATGTATTTAGAGACTTTATGTTTTTTTTCATGTTCATCTAATAAAATAAAGATTACTTTTTTCGCTAATTCTAAAGGCAGAGAATTTAATGACCATTCAAATAAAGTTTTATCTTTAACTTTAATTAAATATTTTGGAATTTTATATCCTGCATCAATGAACCGTTTTCCTTCACCCGCCATTGGAATAACAAAATTCAAGTTAATTTTTTCCTTTTCATTTCGCTAGATATTGGAAGGTTTGTTGCATCATCTTCTATTTTTTTCCAACTTTCAAATCGGATAGCATTATCGTCTATATATATATCAGCCCAAGGTTTTCCAAAATAGATCTCATCATAAACAATATTGTTTTTGTGAAGCCAGTTAATGGTTATCTCACCAATATTTGCAATAACCTTGCCCAAATTTCCATCTTGGGTTTTCATATTTCTTGCTGAGTAAATTATAATGTAATGTCCATTATTTTTTAGAGCTTTAATCTTTTTAGCGGCACCCTCGATTGGTTTAACATCAGCATAAGTATCATTCTCATTTTTAAAGTCAGCAATCACTCCATCTAAATCAATACATATTCTCATTTTTTACCTACAAGTATTTATTTAAAATATATAGACCATGTATAAACATTAGTTTTTGCCTTAAACTATCTTCATGATGTAATGGAGTCATAGATAAAAATAATATACCTACTAAAAAATTAATGTCATTAAGAGAGTAGCCATCTTTTTCAATCTGTTTATTGCACTTTTCTGCAATAATTCTTGAATTCTCACTAGTCCGAAAACTATAATTAATTTCACTTTTTTTAAAATCAAATTTATACCGACCTGCTAGTATATAATCATAAAAATGAACAGCTGAATGTGATAACTTAGCGTAATCGTATTTTTGATCTCCGAATATAGTTGGTTTTTGATTGTTAAATGATCCACGAGCATCAATTAAGCGAATAGTCGACGAAAAAGGTTCATAGAGTATATTATTGAAACATAAATCGCCATGCATAATACAAAAGTGATCTTTATCATAAATAGACCTTAAACGATCTTTAATCTTAGGTAACAAAAATGAATATCCTCTAATTAAATTACCATTTATTAATAAATTCTTACTATCCATTATCTTGTAATCATCATTCTTTAATGACGAAAAATATTGCGTCACTCTTTTTTCTAATCTTTTATAATAAAATTCTTCATATGACTTTATTGAGAACTTATGACTTTTAGTTTTAAATTTTTTTAGTATTTTAGATAGTGAAGCAAAACAATTCTCCCACTGACCGTTTTTTATATCCCAAAAAAGTGAAATTTCTGATAGAGTAGGGTAAGCATAGTATTCCATTTCAATAAAAGATTTTTTTAAAAGATCCTTTTTTTGAGAAATTATTCTAGGAAAATAAATATTTAAATCTCTTGGCAATTTATTTATATATAAAAATTCATTAAGTATCTTCTCTTTATTTTTTGATGATTTTATAATTGTACCCTTTTGATCGTCTACTCTAACACTGTTAAAATATCTAGATGATATTACTTTCATTTTTGTTTCGAAGTAGTTTGAAGAATGTCCAATATCCATCCATTTTTGAAAACTTAAATTTAGTTTTCTTGTTTGAGACTCGATCTCAAATATTTCTATCAAATCATCAGATTTACACTTCAAAACATTTTTTTTTAAGTTTTTTCCACTCATACGAAAAATACCAATAAATGCATTTATTGCATCACCTGAAATATTTTTTCTATAATAAATTTTAGTTTTCTTGTTCTTTAATATTATACCCGACCAATCTTGTTGTGCCTTTTGTTCATTTGCGAAACCAAATGAATTGCTCAGAACTAGTCTACTAGGAATTGTTGTTGATAAATTTATTAAATACTCTTTACTTTTTATAAAACTTTCATGGCTACAAAAAAATTGTATAGTCTTAATAACGTTTTTTGTATTACAGCCAATAATATTTATTTTGACTGATTTATTTTTTATTTTTTCAGGCATTACTTCTTGGTCTAATTCGTTAACATGTGATTTATTTGTTAAAATAATTACCTCAGCCACTTTATTTCTATAAAAGTCTAATTGATGCAAAATAGAAGATTTTGTACCCATTGGCACTAAAGCCGGGCATTCTGAGAGTGATGCGAAAAATGGAAGTTTTGATGCAACTTTTCCACCGGCCAAAATCACGAGTGTAGGCTTATTTTTCATAAATAAATTTTTTTATAATTATTGAAGTAGAAACTTCAAGCTCCAAATAACTATTGTTCTAAAGTAAATTGTTCACAACAAGGATTTTGTATACATCCTGTATCATCTTTTGCTGAAAGTATATCAAAATTCTTATTGAACACTTAACGTCTTTTCTTAGCTTATATTATTTTTTTTCTTTAAATTATATAATTTATCAGACATTTCTATATCTTTCTACTTAATTATTTATCATATATATAATAAATGATTTCTTAATGCTATATTTTATCTTTATAAAATCTTTCTTAGATCAACTTTAGAATAAATATTTTTTGATAATAATTTCTGATGTAAAAGTTCATGCTTTATTTCTTTTTCTGAATAAGAGTTAATAGTGCTAAGTAATTCTACAAGCTGATCTGAAGATTTAATTATTTTAATTTTTTCTAATTTTTCCTGAATCTCGTCATACAATTTTATTAACTCATCAGCTTCATACTTTATAGCTATTGCATCACTAAACATAGCTTCAATGCCTGCTGAAGACGAATAAAATAGAACAACATTGGACTTAGAAAATTGTTCATAAATAGATGTATGACTTGAAAACTCAAAGTTGATTGGATAATTTTTTAAAGTTGATAAATAATTTAATTGTAATTCCTGCCAATCGTGAGGGTAAGGCCTTATAACAAATTTATATTTTTTAAGTTTACTTGCATTTTCTATTAGCCATTTTGTAATTACTTTTAATTCGAAATGGTAGCTTATGATGATTAAAATAGTATTTTTTCTCTTATATCTACCATCGTGCGAAATATTCTCAAAATACCTTGGGCTACCAAGAATAAAACATTTCTCATTTGGCCAATTTTTGTCAATAAACGTCTTAAGAGGAATCTCACCTGTAAGAGCTATTCTCTGGGGATAATAATAATTTTTATCTTTAATATATTTTAAATATCGATGTCTATTACTATAATAAGCGTGCGCAAAGCCAATTGTCTCTATTTCCTTAAAACATTTACAAATATTTAATAATGCGTTTTCAAATCCTTTTCTCTCGTAAGGATAAATTATTTTTTTTGGCTTAATATATTTAAGGTAATTTTTGAAGGAATAATAAAATACTGTTTCATAAATTAAATCTGAGTTTAAAGATGATGATAAAAAATACTTGTAAAATTTTTTCGTTCTCAGATTACCTATAGTTATAGGTATATTTCCTCTCTTAAATTTTCTGTAAATAAAAAAATCATTAATTCCTAATAATATAATTTTAAAAATATCTCTAAATCTTAAAAACTCATAATTCAAAGTATAGTTTTTTTTATGAAAAATATTTTTTTTTATTGCATTAATTTCACTAAAATTGTCGACAATATAAAATTTGTTAATATCATGTTTCACGTTATCAAAAACACTTCCAAAAAAATGATCCCCTTTCTCATTAAGAGTATTTAGGTTTATTGTGTTTGAAATGATTAGCAAATCAGGATTTTTATTAATTGATTTAGAGCTATTTAAAAAATATAGCTTTCGATAAAAAAGATTAAATATTTTAAAAAATAGCTTAAATATATTTTTGATTGTAGATGTATTTTTCGTATATTTTTTTTTAATACCGTTGTCGATAATTTGAAAAGACTTATTATCATAAGACTCTTTTATGTAATCAATCGCTTCTTTATGAAAATCATACAACGTAATATCTTCATGATTATCATTTAAATAATTTAGGACGGCAGCTGCAGAGAGAAGTGGGTTAAGGTGATGCGGGTAAATATACTCTAATCTTGATGATCTTGTTAATGCCCATCGCCAACTAATTTTAGTATTTTTTAAATAAACTTGATGATGCCAATCATCTAAAATATCTAGCCATTCTTTTTGATATTTTTTTGCATATTTTTTAAGATCTATACTATTGTTATTAAATGATAGATTGTTTTCATAGGAAAAAAATTTAGTGTTATTTCTAATTTTATTTCCATTGAATAAAAATATTTTTTTTTTACTCTTATTCATTAGTCAAAAAGATTTTTATTATTTAAAAACAATTCCACATTAATTAATTTCCATTCGTCTTCGACTGAAAAATTATTATTTCTTAAACTCATATCAAAATCAAAATGAAAAAAATCAACATTTTTATTGAAATTCAATAATATTTGCTTTGACTCATTTGGAAAGCCAGAAAATCCCTGCTTTGGATAAATAAATTCCTTTGGGAAGTGTCTCAAAAAAAGATTTTTGAGTAATACTTTTGTTTCCATTTTTCCATCTATTTCGTTTAATAAATGTTTCTTAGGTAAATTAAGTGCAAATTTCATTATTTCATTATTTACAAAAACTGTTCTAGATTCTACTCCCCACATCATTGACATTAAATCAGACCCTCTAAGGCCGACTGTTGAGAGTTGAAGTTCAGTGTCTAAATATTTCATTGCACTTAAATTTTTTTCTGAAATATCTTCAATATGAGAAAATGCTTTCAAAGAATTTTTCCAAAAATTTTGAAGTTCTAACTTATAGTAATGATTTTCTGATTTTGGAAAAAGTTTACTTTCAAAAAACCCTGTATATTTAGATGGTGAAATCTCAAATTCTTGATTTAAATCTTGAAGATATGTATCGTATCCTGCAAAAAGCTCGTCTCCGCCTTCTCCTCCAAATATTACTTTATGCCCTTTAGTGCTTATTTTTTCGCACTGAATTGATTGAGCTACAAAAGAGTGAGACATAAGTGGGCTTCCACAGGCTAATTGGCAACCTGCTATTCTTGAAGAATATTCGTTTTCATCTATGCTAATTATGTCAATCTCTATGCCTAATTGTTTTTTGAAACCGTCTAGATCCGAACTAATCTTATCTTTTCCAATATGATTAACTGCGACAAAATTTTCAAGATTTGAGTGGTCTAGTAAATACTTAGAAATAAGCGAAGAGTCTATTCCTCCGCTAAATATGGATGAATAACTATAATTTTTAGGAGTCATTTCTTTTACTGATCTAATTAAGATTTCTTCTAACTCATCAGTAAGACTATTTACACTTCGCTTTTCATTTTCAAAATATCTCTGTGGGTCAATAAATTCAGATATACTCCTTTTGCTCAATCTATTCCATTGAAGATTATTTAAGTCAAAGGTTTCGACTGAACCGGGTTCCAGCTGTCTTATGTCTTTAAAAACCGTCTCATTATTTATCATAAAGTGCCTTGTGTTAAAATAGTTAGACAAAATATCATTTCTTAGAATAAGTTTTTTTCTATATTTCATTATTGAACTAATCTCAGAACTTATTAAAATTTCGTTTTCGTCCTCGAAAATATATAAGCTTTTTTCTCCCTGAATATCTCTTGCGATAGTAACTTGATTATTTTTTTTATCGTAAATCATATACGCATACATGCCCCTTAGTTTTGTAGGGACATCTTTTTTTTCCAAGACTTCGTGTAAATTCACTAAAATCTCAGTATCAGTTACGCTGCTTATATCAATGCCAGTGTAATTTAAATAATCCTTATAAAGTTCTATATAATTATATATTTGACCATTAAACAGAATTAGGTAATTTTTATTTCGGGATATCTGCTTATTAATAGAGTTTTTTGAAAAGTTGCCAGTTATAGAAAGAAGTGTCTGCCCAAAAAAGTATTTATTTTTTTCTATTATGTATGACTGATCATCGGGCCCCCTGTGATTAAGGGCTTTTAGAGCAACTAAACATTTAGATAGGTCAAAAGTATTACTTTTTTTGTTTATTGCTGCAAAAATACCACACATATTTAGCTTTTTTTTCTAATCATTTTTTTTAATGCTGACTCAAGATCATATTTACACCTATAACTGGTAATGCTTTCTAACAATGAAGTATCAGCAATATTATTTAATGGATCTCCAATTGTTCCCTTAGCTTCAATAAGCGATAGTTTTTCAAATGGTTTATTTACTACTTTAGCGATTGTCTTAATAATTTCTGTAATTGTGAAAGCTTGGCCAGTTCCAATGTTAATGATTCGATTCCAAGCTAATTTATTATTCATGCATTCATAAATAAGCTCTGCCGCATCCTCACAATATATTATATCTCTTTTTCTATCTAAACTTCCTTTTACTTCAACTTTTGTGCCATTTATAACTTGCGTCATCATAACGTTTACAATTCCCTGAAATGTATTAGGTTTATGACCACTTCCATAAGTAGCAAAAAGTCTTAAAATAATAAATGGTACTTTATGATAGCTAAATAATAATCTTATATGATTTTCAACAGCAACTTTGTTAATTGCATAAATGGTACCAGGATTTGTATACATTTTTTCATTAAGCATTATCATCTTTTGATCTCCGTAAACAGCTGATGAGCTTGTAAACACCAATGGAACTTTATTTTTTAGGCACCAATGAATTATGTTCATTGATCCTTGACTATTAACTAATGTATTTTGTAATGGCTCTTCAAGAGATTTACCACCAGGATGAGCAGCTGCATGAATTATAAGAGTTGGTTTCAATTCATCTAATACATTAAAAATTTCAGGTGATACAATATTATGATGTTTATCAAGACTTATATCTAATGAAAGGTTTTTAACTTGATTATTTGAAAGAACTGATATGATTGATTTTCCTATTAACCCCTCACCTCCAGTGATAATAACTTTCTTAAAATAATTATATATCACGATTTTTCTTCGTCAGGAATTGGTGCTGAAAAAGTCAAATCCATACTTTTTTCTTGATCACTATATTTTTTACTAAACCATTTATATCTTCTCTCAGCTTCATCTTTCTCTAATTTGGCTCGATTCAGGTTGAATTTCCTTGCATTGATATTTACATCTACTGGTTCATTGCCTATGGTATTAAGTTGACTTAAAATTATCATTCTTCCCTTAGGTGAAATATTGTGTGAAGAACCGTGTATAAGTGAGGTATGGAAGAAAAGTACATCACCGGGAGAAGCTTCAATAATATCGAGACCATGTTTTTCATACATTTCACTCATTTTATCTGGTGGTATCATGAATTTAGCAAGTCCATTAATATTTATAAAAGGCACATGATTTATAAAACCGATTTTATGACTTCCTGGAACTACATGCAAAGCAGCATTATCCAATTTGTGGTCTTCCATAAAAACCATACAGCTTAGCATTTCATCTTTAGGATATCCCCTATCCTTCCAATAAACTAGATCTTGATGATAATATTCTGCTGTACCGCACCAAGCGGCTTTAACATTAATTTTACTTGACCATATATACACTTCCTCTCCCATCATTTGTGATGCCATATTAAGCATTTTTTTATTTTTACAAATTTTTGATATTGGGTCGTCATTATTATGAATAACTGAATAGACTGCTATTGGTACTTGTGGCTCTTTTTCAGTCCAAGACTTGGCTAGGGCATTTGGATCTTGTTTATTAAACCAAGTTAATGCTTCTTGAATTTCCTGAATATTAAAAATACTTTTTGCTAAGTAATACCCTTTATTTTTAAAATCATTAACAAAATTGCTCATTATATTAAAATTAGTTATTTATATTTATTTATAAATTTGTCTTTTTTTAGTATTTTCTCGGCAAATAATAACTCTTTTTTTGTGTCAATACCTAGAGTTATTCCTTTTGTCAAAACCATTCTTACATTTATATTATTTTCTATTAGACGATTCATGTCTACTGACTCCGTTTTTTCTAAATAGGTTTCAGAAATGCTATTAAATTCTAATAAGTGTTTTTCTCGAAAAGCTATAACCCCCGATTGAAGATAGTACTTTACTTTACTTCTAAAATTATCTCTAGAGGGAATTGGTAGTCTTGAAAAATAAATTGCGTCATTGTTTTTTTTGACGACAACTTTAACATTATTTTTGTCTACTAAAATTTCCTTATCTTCTATTTTTGACATAAGATTAACAACATTCACATTAGGATCTTTGAAACAGCTCAATACTCTTTTTAAGTCATTCGGTTTGACTAATGGTTCATCTCCTTGATACATCACAATAAGATCATATTTTATTTTAAAATTATTTTTAATAATTTTTGCTGCTTCTGAAGTACGTGTTGTTGCTCTTTTATGACGCTTAGAGGTATATATAGCTTGTCCACCAATAGAATTAATATATTTATAAATATCTTTGTCACATGTTGCTATAAAAACATTTTGTTTACTGAATGCTAAAGTTGCTCTGTAATAGCAATGGCCAAGCATGGGGATTCCTAAAATTTTTTTTAGGGGTTTCCCTGGAAATCGTGCGGAAGACATTCTTGATGGAATAATGCATATTACTCTCATAGTTTTAAGCTTTCTTAATATTACGATATTTTATTCCTAAATGTTTTAATCCCACTATCATTTATTTTTTGCATCATTTTAAAATCAACGCCGTATGCGATTATTTTAAAATCATTATCTATAGCTTCTATAATCGAGCTTTCATCCGGTTCGACTATGTGAATACCAGCTAAGCAATTATATTCTTTACCTTTTTTCTGGATCTTTTTGACAACTTCAATATATTTAGGATTTTGAAAATCGCCTGGGATATTCATAGAACAAGACAAATCATAGGGTCCAATCATAAAACCATCTAGTCCTTCTAGCGACAAAATATTGTCAATCTGATCAATAGCACTAATATTTTCAATTTGTGCTATAACGACAATATTGTCTTTTTGCCATTTAAAGTAATCTGCAAATTTCTTTCCATAGCCCTGCGCTCTTGCTAACCCAACCCCTCTCGTTCCATCTGGTGGATATTTAGTGGCTTTTATTGCTTTTTCTATATCATTTCTTGTATTAACCATTGGAACAATTATCCCATCTGCACCTGCATCTAAAACACGTTTTATTTGATTTTCATCATTTGAAGTAAGTCTCACTAGAACAGGTATTTTTTTTAATTGTATGACTCTGATCATTTCTTCGGCAGTACTTAGTGATATAGTTGTATGCTCTAAATCAATTGCTAACCAATCAAATCCTGCATCAGCATATATTTCTGCAACAGCACAACTACCAATGGATAGCCATGAGCCAATTATAGGTTTTTTATTATTTAATTTTTTTTTAAAATCTAACATTATCTCTCTAAACTTTGATTTGAAGCAAAAACATTAAATGAATTAATAAAATTTCCTTTTTTAAAAATAACTTTTCCTCCAGCACCAAGTAAAATAGCAGATGCGGCTGCAACATCCCAAATCATAATATCATTTTCAAAATATGCCTCAGCCTTCCCCTCAGCAATCTTTATTATTGATATTGACGCAGAGCCAAACATTCTGACTTTAGCATATTTCATATATTCTTTTAGAATTTTGTCTAGATTATGATATTTGGTCGTAAATCTAGATGGGAAACCTGTGCAGAGTATTGCATTCTTTTTTTTGCGAATGAATGAAGCTTTTATTTTTGTTTCATCACAGAATGATCCAATCTTTTTACCTCCCCAGTATATTTTCCCTTCTGGATGTGTTCCTATTACTCCAAATATAGGTGTATCCCCATCAAATAAGGCTATCGATACAGAACTTTCACCTAAATTTCTCACATAATTCGCAGTACCATCAATTGGATCAATTATCCACAAAAGGTTATTATTTTTTTTTCTTGTTTTTATTAGTCCGATTTCTTCAGAGAGTATATCTATTCTTGTATCTTTTAATAATCTGATTATTTTTGTCTCAATTTTATTGTCGATCTCAGATTTAAATTCTTTGCGAATTACCCTATCAAATTTATAATTTTTTTTTCGCCTAACATCTTTACTGAGTAATAAAAGACTTTCTTTGACAGCTAATTTTGCCGTGATTAAAAGGTCATTTATTTTCTTCATTTTCAAAATGTCTCTTTAAATATGACATTACCAAATGATTAATTATTAGGTGAGCATCTTCTGCTGGACCGTATTCCTTAAGCTCTGTAGGCACATGTATACAGTGTCTAGCAAAATTTTTTAATTGTCCCCCGTCAAAAGAGGTCAAGGCAACTGTATTGATACCAAAACTATTGGCAAACTTAATTGAAGATATAAGGTTACTTGAATTTCCAGAGGCAGAAATTGCAACGAGAACATCATCTTTTTTACAATAAATTTTAACTTGCCTCAGAAACACTTCCTCAAAACCATAGTCATTAGCAATAGCGGTCATTATTGCGTTGTTATCTACTAAACTAATTACTTTAAGTGGATTTTTCGAACTATTTGTACCAATTGCTAAATCATTTGCAAAGTGACTTGCCGTGCTAGCGCTACCCCCATTTCCAATAAAATAAACAGTAGATTTTTTTTGTTTAGCTTCTAATAAAATTTCTATAAATTTTTTAATATTTTCTATATCAATATTCTTAATTACTTCACTAACGTATTGAATGTAGTTTTCAGAAAATTGGGATACATCCTCATTAAAAAACCGATCAATATTATTCATCTAATTTCCTGGACTTTTAATTTTAAATTTTTTTCTCCATATTTTGTCATCCCAATAGACTTTATAAACAAGTCTCATTGATTGTAAAGCATCATAAGAACTTCCGTTTTGTATAATTTTATTATATTTAATCGAATTAACAAATGATTGAAGTTCTTTATCCCAAGATTTATCTTCATTATATCTGAAAACTTTTTCTTTAGGAGTTGTATTGTCTTTTCTAGGATTTGCCTCAATTAATGTTAATTTTTCAGAACCATAACTTTTTGAACTTGATAATATACCACTCAAAATAATGCTACCTTTGCTTAGATTTATATCTAGGTTAAATAGATGTCTCCATTGTGTTGCAGAAGAATTAATCATTGCGAACTTGTTATCTTTTGTTTTCATAATTGCATATGCGTTATCTTCAACATCAAATCCCCAATGTGAGTTAGAAATAAAGCTCTTAACTTCAATAAATTCTCCTCCAAAATATCTCATCAAATCAAGCATATGAATTCCCTGGTCAAGTAATACACCTCCTCCTGCAATTTTTCTTTTTGTTCTCCAAGTAGGCTGATTAAAAGTGATAAGTTTTGATTTTCCATAAACACCTCTCATATTTATTATTTTGCCTAATCTTTTACTTTTTATAATTTTCAATGCAGACTGTACTGACTCGTGGTATCTATGATTAAAACCATACATAAGTTTCAAATTTGGATATTTTTTTTCCTCTCTAATTACTAATTCAATATCTTTTAGGTTACGTCCCGGTGGCTTTTCGCAGAAAACGTGCAAATTATTTCTTAAAGCTTGAATTGTAACTTCTGGTGCAATATCATTTGTCATACAAATTATTACTAAATCTATATTTTCATTTTCAAACATTTTTTTGTAGTTCTTATAATAGTTTAAATTGTTTTTACGCATAAATTCTTTTTTGAACTTTTTGTCGCAAACTCCTATAACCTCTACATTTTTATTAGCTTGAATACATTCATACCTTCGCTTTCCAACGATACCAAAACCAGCAATTGCAGCTTTATAAATTTTCTTTTTAGTCAACTTTAACCTATCTTTCTTATTACTTTACCAGGGTTACCTGCGATTAGAGCTTTTTCTCTATACTTTTTAGAAATTATTGAACCCGCAGCAATTACTGAGCCTGATTTTATATAAGTGTTTCCTAGGATAGTTACATTCGCACCGATCCAAACATTATCTTCGATTACAATCTTTCCTGAAGAATGGCCTTGATCTCTAATAAGTTTTTTTGGGTTATTGTATTTGTGATTAGCAGCTCTTACTAAAAGATTTGGACCAATGATACAATTAGAACCAATTTCTATGTATTCTCCTTTATCGGCATTTATATGAGCATTCATACCTATCACAGTATTTTCACCTATTATTAGTTGACTTTCAATTGAGGTAATGAAGCTGTTCATGCCAATGTTCACACCTTTAGCACATTTAATATTATGACAAGCAATAATCTTACAGCCTTTATCAATATTTATTTTGGAGGACTCCTTAAATAAAAAGGTATAAAAAAATCTTCTGACGAGTCTGCCTAGATTGCCTGGTATAATCGCTAAAAAAGAAAAAAACCATTCATTAATTTCATTTAATATTAAGTGCATTTTTTATAAATTCCATTTTCTTGGATCTATCAAATATATATCATTAGAATAAAAATTCTTAGGATATAAATTTCGATTGCTAACATAAGCACTATATATAGATTTTAGTTGATCGAGCGAGTCAATGCCTACTATGGCTCTCTCAATATTATAATTATTCTTAATATAATTGACACACACAGATAAAGGATCAATATCATTTTCAATTAGCCATTTTTTCCAGCTTAAAAAAAAATTATCCCAATTTGAAAAATATTTGCTTATTGCTGAAGGATTTTGATGTAAAAGAATGCCACGTAAAAAAATTGATCGAACATAAATCTTTTTAGGAAAAGTTTTTTCAAGATTTAAATTAATTATATTTTTAAACCTTTTATCAAGTAAGTTATAGGGTACCTGTAAAATATCAGAATTATAAGAATTTTCTAAATTGTCGATTTCCCCTGGTTCATATATTGAGTAACCAAAATTATGAATAATATTATTTTTCTTTAATTGCTCTATAGTCTCTATGATCTCGTTGTTATGATTGCACAAAATATCATTGGGACTATGTAATAATAAACCATATAAACTTGAGACATTCAAACGTTCTAAACTCTTATTAACCTCTTCAAATATAAATTTTTTAATATTTTTTTTTGAGCTAATTTTTGATAATTTCGTGATAATTTTAAAATCAGAAACACCTGCTCTTCCAAGTTTAGTTTCAGCTGAACCATAACCTATTGCAGTATCAATAGTATCAATTCCAATTCTTCTTGCATATTCAATTATCGAATAAACTTCCTTTTCACTCATTGTTTCGGAGCTGTATAAATTATAATTCATTCCAAATTGAGCAGTTCCAATTGCTAATTTCAACTAACTAGCTCCTTGATGTTTTCGATGACAAATTCCTGTTCTTGAAATGACAAATCATAATAAAGGGGTATGCTTATTGCTTGATCATAAAACTTTATCGACTCAGAACAATTCGAAGTATTTAGTAATTTTTTTGATAAATATGGATGAAGATGCAGTGGTATGTAATGAACTTGCGTAAATATTCCTTTATCTGATAGTTTTTTTTGAAAATATGCTCGACTAAGTTTTAAATCACTAAAATTAATTTTTATAACATAAAGATGATTACTGCTTAATTTTGAGTTATTTCTTAGTAGTGCAATTTTTTTCTCATTTTTGAAAGCCATATCATATTTTTCTACTAGCTGATGTCTTTTTTTCATAAATATTTCAAGTTTTTTCATTTGTGAATGACCTAAAGCACTTTGAATATCAGTTAGTCTATAATGATATCCCAATTCACTCATTTCATAATACCAATTGTTTTTCATATCACCTGTGAATGCATTTTTGTTATTTACAAACTCGTCATCAGTCTTATTAATTCCATGACTTCTAAGCCTGAGTAGTTTTCTGTAAACCTGTTCATTGTTGGTTGTAATTACTCCTCCTTCTCCAGACGTAATAGATTTAACCGGATGAAACGAAAATACTGCTACATCCGAATACTTACATGAACCTACTTTTTCACCAGAAGCATAGCTTGATCCTAGTGCATGTGCACAATCTTCAATTATACTAATTTTTTTACCACTACATAATTTCTTAAGAGAAACCATATCAACTGTACTTCCCGAATAATGAACAGGCATTACAGCCTTAATATTTTCAAACTCATCGAGCGTATTTTCTAAATCTTCAATGTTCATGCATCCCGTGTTGACATCAATATCAGACAAAATCACATCTGCACCACAATAAATTGCTGAGTTAGCAGATGAAACGAATGTAATTGGTGAAGTTACTAAATTATTATTTTTCCCCACGTTTAGAGCGATGCAGGACATATGTAATCCAGCTGTACAACTTGAAACCGCGACAGCATATTTTGCACCTGTATAATCTACAATGCTTTGCTCAAAAGAATCAATTTTAGGTCCTTGCGTTAAATTTGGACTTCTTAATACATCAACAACTGCATCAATATCACTCTGATCAATAAATTGTTTACTATAAGGTATTTTTTTCATTATAAATTTCTAATTAAATTTATTTTCTTATTGTCTTCTTTTTCTTTTAATAATTTTAATTGGTGATCAATACTAGCGACATTTAAATTCGTTAAACTTTTTAATTTATTGTTTGATAAGCTCATATCAAATGGTCTGACTGTAAGATCATTCCTGTCGCTTAATTTAGAAGTGACAATAAGATCTTTATCAAAATTAAATATATTTGCAATAAGTATGCCAAAATCTAATTTTGAAATCCTCTCATTACTCGATAAG
>CACFGR010000016.1 GCA_902565955.1 uncultured Pelagibacteraceae bacterium
AGCCTTTCAACTGTCAAAACCATCTGATCTATTGCCTGAATTACAGGGCAGATTACCAATAAGGGTCAATCTCAAAGCGCTTTCACAAGAGGACTTTAAACGTATCCTAACAGAACCCAAATATAGCCTGATAAAACAGTATGAGGCACTGATGGGTACTGAAGATGTAAAAATCAGCTTTAGTGAGGACGGAATCGATGCAA
Source organism: uncultured Pelagibacteraceae bacterium (assembly GCA_902565955.1). Lineage (GTDB taxonomy): Bacteria > Pseudomonadota > Alphaproteobacteria > Pelagibacterales > AG-422-B15 > CACNXQ01. The sequence goes on from CACFGR010000016.1 coordinate 204, forward strand.
TTGCAACCTTAGCTGTGGATATAAACTCAACTATTGAAAATATTGGCGCTCGCCGTTTGCACACCATTCTTGAGAGGGTGTTAGAAGATATCAGTTTCTCTGCAGCAGATAAAGGTGGAGAAAAAATTACAATTGATGCAAACTACGTTAAAGATAATGTGAATGAGTTATCTAAAGATACTGATCTTTCCAAGTTCATTCTCTAATTTTTATGTCACTGAAAACAAAAAAAACTCATTTAAACAAGATAAAGGTTCGTTACTCAGAAGTTGATTGTCAGAGAATAGTTTATAATTCACATTATTTGACATATTTTGACATTTCTCTCAGTGAGATGCTAGAAGACTGTTTTGATCAAGATGAATATGTAAAACAGACTAATAACGATTTTCACACAGTTGGTGTGCAAATGAATTTTAAAAGTCCTGCAAGATTAAATGATCAGCTCGAAGTTTACACAGGGATAAAAAAACTCGGAAATTCGAGTATGACTTTTACACAAGAAATTTATAGATCTGGATCCGATGAAATTATAAATGAAGCAGTTATTACTTGGGTTAACACAGACCAAGAAAGTATGAAATCTTCTAAAATTCCAGATAATATAAAAGAAAAGTTAAATAAGTATTTAATTAATTAATCAGAGGTCGCTGTTAATAACCAATTAGAAGTTTTTTTATCTTTTATTTTTTCAAAAGTCCAAACGTCTGTAATTTTCTGCACCTGATTAAGACTGCCTGAAATTACTTCATCTTTATTGTTTTTAATACATGTAATCATTTCTGAAATAAATCTCACTGTTACTTCCATAGGATTTTTTTTCAAATCTTTGTGAACAATTTCAGATTTTTCTATACCTATAAAATTAAATTCTACAGTTTCGTTTTTACTATTTCGTTCATCTATTACTGACGTAAAGCTATTTAATACTTCATTAGATAGCAAGGGCTTAAGAGCATCTTTATTACCATTTTCAAAATTTGTTACGATCGTTTCATATGCATTTGACGCACCGCGTAAAAAATCATCTTTATCAAACCAACCATCTTCTCTTGCACCTGAAGAAACTTTGGGTTCGATAGTTACAACTTTTTCTTCTGAAGATTGTTGAGGAGTTTCATAGTTATATGAAGTTTTATCTGTTTTTTCATGGCCAGTTCGCCTTCCGAGAACACTTCTAAGGCGCAGAAGAACTATTCCTGCTATTATTGCTAGGATTAGAATATCAATATATTGAAATGCTTCACTCATTTAATCAAATATTATAGAGTCCTTATTTAGGTATTTAAACTAAACTTTCAACAATTACTTACTTATTTTGTTTTTATTTATCGCACTTTTTATACTTATCCCAGTCATTGAAATTAGTTTATTTATTGAAATTGGGAGCATTATTGGATCGTTCTACACCATAATACTTATATTCATCACTGCAATTGTGGGTGTATTTTTTGTCCGTCAGCAAGGAATAAGCACATTTCAAAAGTTAACATTTCAGTTGCAAAATTTAGAAACACCTGTTCAGACGATGTTTGAAGGGCTAGTCATCCTTATCTCTGGTATTCTTTTAATTACTCCTGGATTTTTTACTGATGCTTTAGGTTTTCTAGGATTGATACCATTCACTAGAATAATTTTCATAAAGTTAGTAGCAAGTTACATTCTTTCTAGATATGGTAAGCAAAGTAATCAAAATAAAAATACCATTGAAGGTGAATTCATTGATATTGATGAAGAGGAAAAATAATAGTGGATGTAAAAACAAAAATTATCACACAATTTGTTAGAGACTTATCATTTGAAAATCCTAATGGACCAGGATCATTTCAAACAAGCAGCGATAGACCCACTATCAATGCAAATGTTGATGTCAAAGCACAAAATAGAAAAGATACAAATATTTATGAAGTCGAGCTGAACGTGAGTGTAAATGCTTCACGCGCGGACCAGAGTTTGTATATCATAGACCTAAAGTACATTGGAATATTTGAGATTGAAAATCTTACTGACGATGTTAAGGAAGCTTACTTACTAATAGAATGTCCGAGACAACTTTTTCCATTTGCAAGAAGAATTATTTACGACTTACATGCTGATGGTGCATTACCACCACTTATGTTAGACCCTGTGAACTTTGCTGAACTCTATAAAAAGAAAAAAAGTAATAATTAATAGCGAACCAATTTAGGTTCACCGTCCACAATTTCAAAAACTGGCTCAACATTAGGTATCTCACTTTTATTTTTTTTGTTCATAGTAGACAGAAGCTCAGCAGTATCAGTGAAACCACAAATCATCTCAAGATTTTTTATTGTTGGCATAATCATAGGAAAATTTCCAGATTTACTCTCTTGAAGGGCTTCTTCAGGATTAATCCATTTACTTTCAACTCCCTCCACTCCATCGTGTACAGCTACCTGATCGGTCGTACGGGCTATAAAAAATCTAGTGCTATATCTTCTTTTTTCTATTTTCGGAGTAACCCAGTGTGAAATATATGCAAGTTCATTTGTTGCTAATTCTAGATTTAAAGTATCTATCATTTGGTAAAAAATATTTTCACCTTGTAAAATTTTGCTTTTGTATTGACCTATTATTGTAAGATCATCCTTGTTGAGAACGGTATTTTTTAAATTTACTCCCTTTTTATTCGCAAGAAGAATTCCACTTTCCTCAAAGCACTCCCTGATACATGCAGCCCAATATGAAAGGCCATTTTTTTTTAATCCAAGCCTTTCGGATGCCAAGGCATCATCAAGATGAGGGCTGTATTTCAAATAATTACTTGAGATGTCTTCATTATCGATTTTACCCCCTGGAAATACCCATACACCGCCAAAATTTGTTTTCATAGATCTTTTAATCATGAACACTTCTATACGCCGGTTGGTGTCTCGTATAAGCAATACTGATGCGGCTGGTGTAGGAACTTTTTGATAATTGATATTATCGCTAGGAGTATGATTAATTATGTTATTCACTCGTTTGATTGTTTTTAGATTGATTAACTGTTTTCCAAATAGAGTGCTCACCTAATGTTTTGATAAATTCTTCATGCAATTTTTTTTCTTGATCAGAAATCCGGGGTGCTAAATTTCTATTCTTAATTTTTTTAGTGTCAAAAGATGAGGTAGAATTCGCTGTTACTGATTTGGTGCTTAGATCCAGGCTTAGTTCGCGAGCATCCATTAGTTCTATGTACACGCGGGCTAAAAGCTCAGTATCAATTGTGGCTGAATGTTTTTCTCTCTGCTTGTTATCAATTGCAAATCTTTTACAGAGCGCATCAAGTGAAACACTCTGGCCAGGAAATTTTTCTCTAGCAATCGAGACAGTGTCAATTTTATCATTTTTAAGAGACTCTTTACCACAAGTATTCAGCTCGTAATTTAAAAAACCAACATCGAAGTCCACATTGTGAGCAATAATTGGATCCGTACCTAAAAATTCTAAGAACTCTGATACAATGTGCTCAAACAAAGGTTTGTCTTTTAAAAATTCGTAGCTCAATCCATGCACTTTAAATGATGAGTCAGGCACATCTCGCTGGGGGTTAATATATTGTTGGTATGTTTTACCAGTGGGAAGATAATCAATTATCTCTATCGCAGCAATTTCAATGACTCTGTGACCCTCTGAAGGCCTTAGTCCGGTGGTTTCTGTATCAAGTACGACTTGTCTCATTGATTAAAGAAGGTATTCCACGCCTTTGGATTAATCAATTTAATTTTTGCAGCAACTTCTTTTACCTCTGATTTGGTATCTTCAATATTATTATCCGTTGAAATGATGTAATCTGCTTTTTTTAATTTGTCTCTGTCCGGCATTTGTTGATCTTTAATAGCATTAAAAATCTCTAATGGTACTTTTCTCTCCAGCACCACTCTGGATTGTTGTGTTGCTTTAGACGCTGTCACCACAACAGAAACATCCACATATTTTTCTCCTCCAGTTTCAAAAAGTAATGGGATGTCTAAAGCACAACCCATCTTTCCTTCTTCAATTAATTTTTTTATGTAAATTATTTGGTACTTCCTTGTTACAGGATGAACAATTTGTTCTAGGTCTCTAAATTTATCGGGATCTTTATTTAGAATATCTCTTAAAGCTAATCGATTTACTACACCATCTTTCGTTGAGCCTGGGAACTGTCTCTCTACTTTGTCGATGACCTCTTCATCGTTTTCGTAGATATAATGAACTGTATCGTCAGCATTATAAACGCCGTAACCATGCTCTTTAAACATTTGCGCAACAGTTGATTTTCCCATTCCAATAGATCCTGTTATGCCAACCAACAACATTTGTTAGCCCCCCAATACACTCATTAATTCCTCGTCAATTTCAGGCATTATATCGTGCCACAAATTGAAGGACTGGGCAGCTTGATGGATTAGCATCTCCAGTCCATTTTGAACTGTACAGCCTTTTTTCTCGGCCCGTCTTAGAAAAGTTGTCTTACCTGGATTATATATAAGATCGTAAACATGCGCAGATGAATTTAAGCTGTTAAAGTCTATTAAATTGTTTTCTTCGCCCTCTTGCTGTCCTAAGCTTGTTGTGTTGACAACTAAATGTGAGGATCCAATAAACTCACTGATTGTCTTTTCTGTTAAAACTGTTGCTTCAACGCCAAGATCACTGCGAAGCGTCTCTGCGTTTTCTCTTGTTCTATTATAGATACCAATCTCACAGTTCATATGTGTTAGCGCATATACAACCGCTCTTGCTGATCCGCCGGCTCCAAGCACCAAACATAGCTTGTTATTTAGGCTTTTGTTTGCAATTGATTTTTCAAAACCAATCGGGTCGGTGTTATCCCCATAAACAGCATCTTTATTTACTATGAGCGTGTTGACTGCTTTGAGGGTTTTTGCAACATCAGATGTGTTATCGCAATATTTATATGCGTCCTCCTTAAGGGGAACTGTAACATTTAAACCGTAGTAACCCTCTTCTATTAAACGATCAACATCCTTAATAAAGTTTTCTTTTTTTACATTTATTTTATGGTAGGTGCCCACATCAATTTTCTTGCTTTCAATCCAGTGATTATGAATTTTAGGTGAAAGACTGTGATCTATTGGGTCTCCAATAACTGCTGTTTTTTTATGTGCCATTGTTTTCAAATAGAAGATTATTATCCCAAAGGAACTGGGTTAATTGAATTAATGATATACCTTGTATAGAAAAAAGGTCACTCCCAATATTTTCAAAAAGTTTAATTCCTTCTTCCTCAATTGCATAGACGCCTACAAGACCAAGAATATTATCGTCGACTTTATTCAAATATTCTTTTATCAGATCCTCGCTCAGCTTTCGCATATGCATTTTAGATCTGTCTACGTGCTTCCAAATAATATTGTTGTCTTGAGCGACTGTTGTGGCAGTTATGAGTGTGTGGATACATCCGCTCATTTTCAACAATTGGTCTTTTGCTTCGTTTCTATCTCTAGCCTTATTAACCAGTTCACCTTTCAGATCCAAACCTTGGTCTGATCCAATAACAAATGCACCTTTATTAGACATGGAGGGCTTCAAGGCCTTAATCTCGGCAAGTTTAACCACTATCTCTTCGGGTGTGTTTTCACTCATCGACAACTTTACCTCGTCCTCATCTACTCCATGAGAAACAGGCTTAAAGGCAATACCCGCATTGCGTAACAACTTAATCCTTGTTTTACTTTTGGAAGCTAAAATTATATCCCTGTTCATAAACCTGTATAACCCCCTAAAGACCTGTGAGTACTTTTACTATCTTTTCCCATCTTTAATTTTTAACTTATTTTTCTATCTTTATTGAGAATTTTTGCAAACTTTGTTCACTCGTTAGAGATATAGCGGTTTTCTTCCACGTCGGTGTATAAGGTTAAAAAGCATATAATTCAAAGCGATTGTTCTGTGCATCGAATTGTGGGCAAAAAGCGACTTTTTATATATACACAATTCCACAGGAACATAAACAACTACAATTATATATATAATATAATGAGTATATTTATAGACACACTTAAGGGCCAAAAAACAAAACCAACACCAGTTTGGTTAATGAGACAGGCAGGAAGGCACTTACCTGAATATATCGGCATCAGAAAACAATTTACAAACCTTATGGACATGTTTCTCGATCCCATGACAATACTCGAAGTTTCCCTTCAGCCTGTAAAGAGATACGGTATGGATGCCTGTATTGTGTTTTCAGATATTTTAATAACCCCTTTTGCCGCGGGCTCAAGTGTTAGTTTTGTTGATGAGCAAGGTCCTGTAATAAAGTTCAATGAGAACATGAACTATAATCTTGAAAAAACCTTACCTCTTGCAGAAGGAATAAAAAAAATTAAAGCAAAAACAAGCGTCCCTTTAATAGGATTTGCTGGCGGAGCATGGACGACGCTGTTTTATTGTTTATATGAAAAGAACGAACGTCAAAATTTAAAATTCGAAGATGTTTTAAAAAAGACTTCACAAATAGACAATTTAATTGAGCAAATGACACTTGCGATTATTCAACACGCAGAAATGCAAATTGATTGTGGGATTGATGCCTTTCAAATATTTGAATCAGCCGCAGGACACTTAAATGATGAACAGTTTAATAAATGGTGTGTTCAACCTACAAAAAAAATTATTGAGAGTATAAAAAAAATAAATGACATTCCTATTATTGGCTTTCCTAGAAACACTAATCTTGCAAGTTATAAAAAATATTCAAATATAGACAAGCTTGACTGTATTACCTTAGACTATAACTTTCCTTTAAATAAAATTAACGAGCTAAACGATAAAATTGTTTTTCAAGGAAACTTGGACCCTAAACACCTATTAAAAGACTCTCAAAATCTTAGTCAGAAAATTGAAGAAATATTGTTTGCTTTTAGAGAAAGACCACATATTTTTAATTTAGGACATGGGGTTTTACCCGAGACATCAATTGAGAAGGTTGAGCAAATGCTCTTACAGATAAGGTCAACATGAAAACAGCGGTCGTTTTATTTAATTTGGGCGGACCAGACAAACAAGAAAGCGTAAAACCTTTTTTATTTAATCTGTTTAATGATCCCAACATATTTAGACTTCCAAATCCCCTCAGGTATTTATTGGCAAGATTTATATCTTCCCGTCGTACCAAAGAGGCCACTGAAATTTATGCCGAAATAGGCGGCAAATCTCCTATTCTTGAAATTACAAACTCCCAAGCAGAGGCTCTTCAGATAGAGTTAAAAAACAAAGGGATCGAAAACAAGGTATTTGTTTGCATGAGATATTGGCACCCAATGACAGCCGAGGTCGTTTCAAAAGTCAAAGACTATAACCCAGACCAAATATTTTTACTGCCCCTATATCCACAGTACTCCACAACAACAACAAAATCTTCCCTGGATGCATGGTTCAACGAAGCACAAAACCAGGAATTAAATGCAAAAACAAAATACACATGTTGTTATCCATATGACGCAAAATTGATTAAAGCCCATCAGAAACTGATCCAAGATAAAATAAACCAAATCAAAGATAAAAAAGTAAGAGTTCTGTTTTCCGCTCACAGTCTACCTGTATCAATAATTAAAAAAGGCGATCCATATCAGTGGCAAGTGGAGCAAACAGTAAAGGCGGTGATGCAGGACATTCATGGTTATGAAGATCATGTTTTGGCTTACCAAAGTAAAGTTACCCCAGTTAAATGGCTTGAACCAACAACACCAAGTGAAATTGAAAATGCAATTAGCGAAGATAGGGCGCTGGTTATTGTGCCAATTGCGTTTGTCTCGGATCACTCTGAAACACTTGTTGAATTAGATATCGAGTACCAAGAACTTGCAAGCGAACTAGGCTGTAAGCATTATTATAGATCTGAGTCTTTAAATATTGATCAAACATTTATAGAAAGCTTATCTGAAATAGTTAGTGAGTCAGAGAAGGTTGAGAGCGGAAATATCAGGCAAAAGATATGTCCAGCAACGTTTAAACAATGTGATCAAGAATTAAGATGAATTCAATTTTCTTATATAATTTATTTCTTAGTTTGCATATCATCAGTGTTATAGCTTGGATGGCGGGCTTATTATATTTGCCAAGATTATTTGTTTATCATTGGAGCAAAAAGGTGGGGTCTGACTCGTCAGAGACTTTTAAATTAATGGAATTACGTTTACTTAAAATTATTATGAATCCAGCAATGATATTTTCATGGTTGTTTGGTTTAGCGTTGATATCAAATTTGGGTATTGATGCGCTGTTTCAACTGTGGCTTCAATTAAAAATCATATTTGTGATCCTCTTGTCTGGAGTTCATGGGTATTTCTCAAAATTAACAAGAGAGTTTCAAGAGGATAGAAGGCCAAAATCAGAGCGTTTTTTTAGAATTATCAATGAATTTCCAACGGTTTTGATGATAATTGTCGTATTTCTGGTTATTTTTAAACCAATATAAAACTTGCTATATTTAACGATTACGGTTAGAAAGCAGCTTCCAAACTATTTTCCACATTATCATCATCATTAATACGAATGGCTAAAAACTTAAAATTAAGAGACCTTAAGAAAAAAACTCCACAAGAACTTCTTGTTTATGCAGAGGAACTTGGCGTTGAAAACGCCAGTTCAATGCGTACACAGGATATGCTGTTTGAAATATTGAAAACTCTTGCGAGTGATAATAAAGATATAGATGGTGAGGGAGTTTTAGAAGTTTTACAGGATGGGTTTGGTTTTTTAAGATCAATGGAAGCCAATTATCTTCCAGGTCCCGATGATATTTATGTAAGCCCAAGTCAAATTAAAAGATTTGGATTAAGATCAGGAGATACTGTTGAAGGTCCAATTAGAGCCCCAAAGGACGGTGAACGTTATTTTGCATTATTAAAAATTGATACAATCAACTACGAAGCAACCGAAAAAAGTAGAAATAAAATCAATTTTGATAACCTGACACCTCTTTATCCTGATGAGCAAATCAGATTAGAAACCGAAAAACCAGCAAGTGATCAAAGCTCAAGAGTAATTGATTTGGTTGCACCAATTGGTAAAGGTCAAAGAGCGCTTATTGTTTCGCCGCCAAGAACTGGTAAAACGGTATTACTTCAAAATATTGCACATTCAATTACTGATAATCATCCAGAATGTTATTTAATGGTTCTATTAATTGATGAAAGACCAGAGGAAGTTACTGATATGCAACGCTCTGTAAAAGGAGAGGTTGTCAGCTCAACATTTGATGAGCCTGCGTCACGTCACGTGCAAGTTGCTGAAATGGTGATCAATAAAGCAAAAAGATTAGTAGAACATAAAAAAGATGTCGTTATTCTTTTAGACTCCATTACAAGATTGGGTCGTGCTTACAATACGGTTGTTCCGAGTTCGGGAAAAGTATTAACGGGTGGTGTTGATGCAAACGCACTACAAAGACCAAAGAGATTTTTTGGTGCAGCCAGAAATATTGAAGATGGCGGTTCATTGACCATTATCTCAACAGCCCTCATCGATACAGGAAGTAGAATGGACGAGGTGATTTTTGAGGAATTTAAAGGAACTGGTAACTCTGAAATTATATTGGACAGAAAAGTTGCTGACAAAAGAATATATCCTGCAATTGATATTACTAAGTCTGGTACACGAAAAGAAGAGATACTGCTTGATAAAGATGAGCTTCAAAAAATGTATGTTCTAAGACGTATTCTCAACCCAATGGGAACAATGGACTCTATCGAGTTTTTATTAGGTAAACTAAAAGAAACGAAGGATAACGCAGATTTCTTTCAGTCAATGAATAAGTAAACTATCCTTCCGCCTTCATTAAAGACCTTATCTGATAATTTTTAGAAATCTTTTTTGAGCCTTTAAGGTTCCATAAATCAATTATCATAAAAAATTCAATTTTCTTAACTCCAAGTTTTGAAATTAGCTTTGCAGCCGCGTTAGCTGTGCCGCCGGTTGCAATTAAGTCATCGACGATCAAAACCTTATCTCTGGACGTGATAGAGTGTTTGTGTACCTGGATTTCATCCATTCCATACTCTAACTTGTATTTTTGTTTGACTATTTTTCCTGGAAGTTTCCCTTTTTTCCTTATCGGAATAAAAGGTAAGCCAAGCTTGTAGGCAACAGCTGATCCAAAGATGAAGCCTCTCGCTTCTATACCAGCTACTTTAGTAAATTTATTTTTTTTACAATATTTAGAAATTTCATTAATAACTTCTGTAAAAAGTTGCTTGTTGTCTGTGATTGAAGTTATATCTTGAAACTGAATACCTTTTTTTGGAAAATTAGGAATTACCCTAACCTTCTTTTCGAGTTTATTTTTTAGTTTTTTGTTCAATGTTCAGTAAATTTCTCTTGGTACTTAATCCACCCACTGATGTAAATCCTGTGAGTTTGCCGTCACTTCCAACTACTCTATGACATGGAACTGTCATCATAAGATTATTTTTCCCTAAGGCTCCCCCAACAGCTCGGGGCGAAGTTCTTAACTTCCTTGCAATCTCCCCATAAGTTGTTGTTCTACCATAAGGTATCCTTCGTAAATAATTCCAAACACGGTTTTGAAATTTTGTACCCATTTGTCTTGTTGGAAAATTAAATGACCGTCTCTTGCGCGTGAGATACATTTTAATTTGAAGCGCAGATCTTTTTAGAAGCTTATCCTCTGTTTTGTTAGGCTTTTTCCTTGTTCTATGAACTGCAATTATTCTATTTTTGCTTGAGACAAGCTCAATATTGCCAATGATTGATTTGAAAACGTAGCTGCTCATATATATAAGATATTATAATTTTTTGACCTTATGACTAACAAATTTTTTGAAAGACACGTATTTTTTTGCACAAACCAAAGACCTGAAGGTCACCCAAAAGGTTGTTGTACATCTAAAAATTCAACAGTGCTACGAGCCTATATGAAGAAAAAAACAAAAGAATTAGTCTCTGATAAGAAAATAAGAATAAATGCATCAGGCTGTTTAGATCATTGTGAATTTGGTCCTACACTTGTTGTTTATCCAGATAATGTTTGGTACTCGTGTAAAACAGAAGAAGAGGTGGACCAAGTAATTAATGAACACCTGATCAACGACCGTATTGCCGAAAATCTCCAAATAAAAAAATGACAATTTTTGCACTATCAACTGCCAGCGGTGTTGCGGGGTTAGCGGTTGTAAGAGTCTCAGGACATCTAGCGCTCACCGCTCTTAAAACAATTTCTAGAAAGAGTCACTTCGATCCAAACGTCTTAACAAAATCAGATTTTTATGATCCGGAAAGTGGCAACTTAATTGACAAAGGTCTCGCTGTGTTTTTCTCAAAACCAAAAAGTTTCACAGGTGAAGATGTTGTTGAGTTTCATGTTCATGGCGGTCATACAACTGTTCAGCTTTTACTCAAATCACTTTCTAACATTGATCAGTTAAGACTTGCTCAACCTGGTGAATTTTCAAAAAGAGCATTTGTGAATAACAAAATGGATCTTACAGCAATTGAAGCCATGGGTGATTTAATTAATGCGCAAACTGAAATTCAACATAATCAAGCACTGTCCCAAATGAATGGTTCACTGAACAAATTATATTTATCATGGAGGAAGTCTCTAATAGAGTTAGTTGCTTATCTCGAAGCGGATATAGATTTTGCAGATGAAGACATTCCTGAAAATGTTCTTAACAATATCAATTCAAAAATTGAAAAACTTTTAGGCGAAATGAATGAACACCTAAAACAACGTAATCAAGGAGAAATATTAAGAGACGGTTATAAAGTCGCCATCATTGGATCCCCAAATGTTGGTAAATCAAGTTTGATAAATTCACTTGCTAATCGTGATGTTGCAATTGTATCAGATAGGGAGGGTACGACCAGAGACGCGATTGAAGTAAGGCTAAATATTGCTGGATTTCCTGTCATTTTAACAGACACTGCGGGCCTAAGAGATACTGAGGACGAGATTGAAAAAAAAGGAATTGAGATAACCCAAAGTAAAATTAAAGAAGCAAATTTAGTTTTGGAATTATTTGATGATCCAAATAATGTTGAGTTACATGAGGATCGACTTACAGTTCTAAATAAATGCGACTTGCATAACAATTATAAAAAAGAAGGCTGTATCAATATTTCAGTTTCAAATGGAAGCGGTATTGATAATTTAATCAATAAAATTGCTGAGTATGTATCAAACAAATTCATAAGTTATACTGACACCATACCAACAAAGACTCGATATATCTTAGGTGTTCAAAATTCTGTACAAAGTTTACTAAGTGCAAAAAGTATAGATTTAAAAGTTCATTCTGAACTTATGGTCGAGGAGTTAAGATTAGCTATTCAAGAAATCGGAAAAATAACCGGTCATGTTGATGTAGAAGAATATTTAGAAGTTATTTTTAAAGATTTTTGCATCGGTAAATAAAAAAATAATTGATTGCAATTAGTCTAAGTTAATTTAATTAACTTATTCATGAATAGTTATGACGTTGTAGTAGTTGGAGGAGGGCATGCCGGTTGTGAAGCCGCAACTACTTCTGCACGTGTTGGTGCAAAAACCCTCTTAATCAGCCATAAATTTGATACTATTGGGGAAATGTCCTGTAATCCTGCCATTGGTGGTCTCGGCAAAGGTCACTTAGTAAGGGAGATAGATGCATTGGACGGAATAATGGGGCGTATAGCTGATTTATCAAGTATTCAATATAGGTTACTCAATAGAACAAAAGGCCCTGCAGTAAGAGGACCAAGAGCTCAATCGGATAGAAAGCTCTATAAAAAACACATGCAGGAGGAGATTGAAAATACACAAAATTTAGAACTCTTGTTTGATCCTGTAGAAGATTTAATTTTTGATAATAATAAACATATTGCTGGTGTGATTTGCGCAAGTGGTAAAAAAATATCTACCAAAAAAGTTATCATCACAACTGGTACATTTTTGAATGGCTTAATCCACTTAGGTGACAAAACTATTCCGGCTGGAAGACATGGCGATTCTCCCTCAATAGGACTTGCAGACTCACTCTATAAAACTGGCTTTAATATTGGACGTTTAAAAACTGGGACACCTGCGAGACTGGATAAAAATACAATAGACTTTTCTAAACTTGAAAAACAGGAAGCTGACGATGAGCACTCTTACTTTTCATTTTTAACCACAAAAACTCATAATGAACAGTTACCGTGCCACATGACGTATACAAATGAGGCCGTTCACAATATAATTCAAAAAAATATAACAAAATCAGCTATTTACTCAGGTCAAATCAGTGGTACAGGGCCAAGATATTGCCCTTCTGTAGAAGATAAAGTTGTAAAATTTGCAGATAAATTGAGGCATCAAATTTTCTTAGAACCAGAAGGACTTGATAGTGATTTAATATATCCAAATGGCATCTCGACTTCACTCCCGCCAGATGTGCAGGACGAATTCATAAGTAAAATCAATGGTTTAGAAAATTCTAAAATAGTAAGGCACGGTTATGCCATTGAATATGATTTTATTGATCCACAAGAACTTTACCAAACATTGGAAACAAAAAAAATAAAAGGTCTTTATCTTGCTGGTCAAATAAACGGCACAACAGGTTATGAAGAAGCTGCTGCGCAGGGGCTTGTAGCAGGTTTGAATGCTGCAATCTCCCTAAGTAATAAAGAACATGTTTTTTCAAGAAATGACTCTTACATTGGTGTAATGATCGACGACTTAACTCTAAAAGGGGTTACTGAGCCCTACAGAATGTTCACTTCTAGGGCAGAATACAGATTGTTATTAAGAGCAGATAATGCAGACTTAAGATTAACAGAGGTTGGGTACAATTTAGGGTTAGTTGAAGCTGGCAGATATGAAAAGTATTCAGCTAAAAAAATTGAACTAGAAAAGGTCAATAAAATTGTTAAAAATCAATATGTTACACCTAACGCACTTTCAAAGATTGGAGTTCAAATTAACCAAGATGGCAAAAAAAGATCAGCTTTTGACTTATTAGCTTATCCTAACATCGATATTGATAAAATTGATGAAATTTTTAATATAAATCTTAAGCAATATAGTGGCGAAATTCTTGATCAAATAACAACAGAGGCTCATTACAAAGGCTATCTTAAAAAGCAAGAAAGTGAGATCATTTCACTTACTAAAGAAGAAAAAGTTGGAATTCCACCTAATCTTAAATACGAATTAATTCCCAGTTTATCAACAGAAATCATTGAAAAGCTTACAAAAATTAAGCCTAAAAACTTATCTCAAGCATCAAGAATTGATGGTGTTACACCTGCGGCCCTCAGTGTTATTTTATCATATATAAAAACCAAAGCTAAATCAAAAAAATTAGCTTAATATCAAAATAATGATTGATTCGCCTGATGCTCTAAAAGAGCTCTTGCCAAATGTTTCACGTGAAACAATTGAAAAATTGGCTGAATTCAGGGAAATGATTTTGGCAGAAGACCAAAACTTAATATCAAATAATGATAAAAACTTTATCTGGATAAGACATTTCTATGATTCTTTAAGATTAGCTCAGTTTATAACTAGCAATGGAAATGACATCATTGATATTGGCAGCGGTGCTGGACTTCCAGGTATACCAGTTTCGATATTATTTGGTGCGAAAAATAAGGTTTTTTTATGTGAAAATAGACCTAAAAGAGTATCTTTTCTTAACAAATGTATTGTTAACTTAGATCTTAAAAACACCGAAGTGATTCCCATTAAAGCAGAAAAAATTGAAAATAAAAAATTTGATATCATTTTAGCAAGAGCTGTGAGCCAATTAAACTCATTATTATCAATTAGTTACAATATATGCAAAAAAAATACTACATTGCTTCTGCATAAAGGTGTACATATAGATAAAGAGATCGTGCAAGCTACTAAATATTGGAATTTTAATCATGTTTTGCACGAAAATGAGATAGAAAAGGGTTCTTTTATTTTGGTATTAAAAAATTTAATAAAATCAATTACTTAATGAAAAGCAAAATAATAGCTATATCAAATCAGAAAGGTGGAGTGGGAAAAACTACAACAGCAATAAACTTATCCACAGCTTTAGCTGCAATTGGGGAAAAAGTTTTGATTATCGATCTCGATCCTCAAGGAAATGCAAGCACAGGTTTAGGAATAGATTATCAAAACAGGAATAACTCGATCTATGAAGTTCTTTCATCTCAATGCAATTTATTTGAAGCAATTCAAAATACAGATATAGAAAACTTAAAAATCATTCCATCTACTGTGGATCTATCAGGCATTGAACCTGAACTTGTCGAAGTAAACGATAGAGCTTTTACTCTTAAAAAAATTTTAACGGAGCAAAATTCTTTAAATGATTTTAGTTTTGTTTTCATTGATTGCCCGCCAGCTTTAAGTCTTCTCACTGTCATGGCAATGACTGCGGCAGACTCAATAATTGTTCCGCTTCAATGTGAATTTTTTGCATTAGAAGGTCTTAGTCAATTAATAAAAACAATTGATAGAGTAAAACAAAATCTTAATCAAAATTTAACAATCGACGGGATAGTACTAACAATGTTTGATGGAAGAAATAAACTATCTTCACAAGTTGCTGATGATGTTAAAAAACATTTAAGTCAACAAGTATATGAAACAATAATACCTCGTAATGTAAGAGTTTCAGAAGCACCTTCATTTGGAATGCCTGCTTTAATTTACGACCAAAAAGCTGCTGGCAGTCAGGCATACTTAAGATTAGCCGACGAGATAATAAGACAAAATAAAGAACAGGAGGCTGCTTAATGAGTTCATCGACTTCAAAAAAAGGTCTGGGTCGCGGCCTTTCATCTTTAATGGGAGATGTTAAAGATGTTTCAATTCAAACAGATAACACAAGTAAAGAAACAAAAATATCTATTGCAAATCTAAAACCCAGTCCATCACAGCCACGAAGATTATTTGATAAAAATAGTATCAATGAATTAGCAGAGTCAATAAAATCAAAAGGACTTGTTCAACCAATATTAGTTAGACCTTCACCATCAGAGTCTGGAATATACGAAATAATTGCAGGAGAAAGAAGATGGAGAGCGGCACAGATTGCACAACTTCATGAAATCCCTGCTGTAGTTAGGCAGCTAGACGATATTGAAGCTTTAGAAATCGCAATCATTGAAAATGTTCAGCGATCTGATTTATCACCAATTGAAGAAGCTGCTGGTTATAAAAGATTAATTGATAATCACGGACATACACAAGAAGCATTAGCAGAAATTGTTGGTAAAAGTAGAAGTCATATCGCAAACATTATAAGGCTCCTTGGATTGCCTCAGTCAATCCAAGATATGATTTCAGAGGGAAAAATTTCACCAGGTCACGCAAGAGCAATAATGAGTAGTGCTTTTCCAGAGCAACTAGCCGAAAAAATTGTTAATGAAAATTTAAGTGTAAGAGATACTGAAAACCTCGTCAAACCGAAAAAAAATAGAATTAAAAAAGTAAAGCTCAAGGACCCTGATACTGTTGATTTAGAAAACAGCCTTACCGCAAGGTTAGGTCTTAAAGTGACTGTAGAGCATAAAGGACCTAAAAAAGGTGGATTTATAAAAGTAGATTACAAATCTTTGGACCAGTTGGATATGATTACGAAAAAGTTAAAAAACTAAACTGAGAAATACTTTCCAGTTTTTTGAGATATACTCAATAAAGTTCTTGTACATATGGTGTTAGTCAATTGACTGTTGGTTTTACATGACACCTCAGCTTCGTGTAAACTATTCAAAAACCTTTCCAATTCATTGAGAGGAATTTTACTACACTGTTCTCTAAAATTATTTTTATCTTTCCAGAAAAGAGGAGGACTTAGTGTTCTGATGGCATCATCAAATCTATGTCCTTTTGCTAACTCTATTTTGGTTTTTTTGAGTCTTTTAAGATAATTTATAAGACCTCGTATTAGAGCAATAGCATTTACACCTTCAGATAAACTTTTATCCAAGATACGTGAACCTTTTTTCTTTTTACCAAACATTATTGTTTCATTTATTATTTGGAATGAATTTGAACTTGTATCATTTAGAATTTTTTCAAGATTTTCCAGTTTTAATTGATCTGTTGATTTTTTGCAATACAAGACAATTTTTTCCAGCTCATTCAAAGAAACCATTCGATCACTGCTTAAATTTTGTAGGAGATAATTTTTAATATCATTGTTGAATTTGATTGTATTTTTTTTTTCAAAATCACTGATCAAGTTTGTAATAGATCTTAAATCATCTTCATAACAAGGTAATACATAAAAAGATTTATTGACTTCGAAAAATTTTCTTAATTTAGAAGATTTATTTAAATTACCTTTTTTACATGTTAAAAGTACATCTGGGGTACTATTTGGATTTATGTTTTCAAGAAATGATAAGTGTTTGTCCTTTAATGAATTTACATGAATAATTTTCTTTTCATTAAACATGGAAATAGTGTTAATAGTCGTTTCTAAAAGTGCATGATCTTGATCTAAAGTCTTTTCTTCAAATGTAATAATTTCACATTGTTCGTTTTCTTCGTATTTTTTTTTTATCAAATTAATATTTTCTCTAACCAGTCCTTCATTTGGTCCGTAAACCAGGATAGCTATAAATTTTGATTTATCAGATAATATGTCGTCAATTTGATGATTTTTTATGATCATTTTTCATCTGAGATATTACTTTGAATTTTGGTAACCATTATTTGTGTAGCATCATTTATCGCTGAGCGAACAGTTTGCTTTCTTTTCTCATTATTCTCAACTTCCGAAGTTGTAACCGTATATTGTGCAAATCCTCTTACGGTATCTTCAAATAAAGTTATATTTTTAGAATTACTCTGAAGGTAAAAGTTAAGTGTAACTTCAACTGAATACTTTGAAACTGTTCCATTTGTATTCACAATCAAGGGTTCAACACTTTCATTATAACTTAATATAATACTGTAATCACTTTCACCATTATCATTAGTATTAAAAGGTTTTAACAATTCATTTTTTGAGTCATAACTTATGTTGCTTTCATTAGTAACAATTATATTAAAATTATTATAGTTATTTGATCCATCTTGCATTTTATATATAGGTTTAAACCCACAAGACGTGAGTATAGAAATTAAAAAAATTAAAAAGCAATTCTTAACCATTATTTTTTAAAAGCTTTCTTCATATTTAATAAAATTGAGTCATAGTTTTTCCAGGCACCGATTGACTTATTATTAATTGGCTTTCTTACTTGGTCAATACTTGCAGTTCTAACTTGTCTTTTATTTTGATGAAACTCCAAACATTCTGGCTCCCAGGGTAAATCACAAAAAGCAAGTAGCTCCTTTGTTATTTTTTTTTGGTTATAAACTAATGACTCGTTATCAAGAGTGTAAATATCAGAATACATCTTTAGCCAATGCCCCATAAGTTCCTCATGTTTTTTGTAATATTCGCACAAGATATCTTGATTATAAGAATACTGATGAGACATCTCAACCCACTTATGTGCGTATAGAGAAAAACAATTATCCATTGGCTCTCTTTTACAATAAATTATATGAGCTTCGGGCAGTATTGTTTTGATGAGGCCAATTAAGATAAAATTATGTGGCATCTTATCACATACGTATTGTTCGTTATTTAAGACGTGTGAACTAAGTAATTCAATATACTCATCTCTTAATTTTTCAAGAAAGTTATGATTTTCTATATTTTTCAAAAACTTTTTAAAATTTTTTGCAGGTGTTTCAATTAATTTTTCAAGCCCACTTAAATTAGCTAAGTAATCCAGCTCACCAGCACCAACCACATTGGAATGTGAGGAAAGAATTTGTTCACATAGAGTTGTTCCTGATCTTGGCATACCACATATAATAATGGGATTTAATT
Source organism: uncultured Pelagibacteraceae bacterium (assembly GCA_902565955.1). Lineage (GTDB taxonomy): Bacteria > Pseudomonadota > Alphaproteobacteria > Pelagibacterales > AG-422-B15 > CACNXQ01. The sequence continues at coordinate 19,031 of CACFGR010000016.1, forward strand.
TTTTTTGCTGTTTTTTCATTTTTACCAATTTAGGAGATGAAAATGCAGATTTCATATCAAGAAAAAAACTTTCCTCTTTCCTGACTGAAAATTCAGATAAGCTATATTGAATTTCATTCATTTTTTTCAAGAATTTCGCAGACTCGGCATAGTTCTTTGAGTTTCTAAAATATTCATAAAAAGATTCGCAGATTAAGACCTTTCTGTTTAGATCGGGCTTACTATGGAATTCTTTTTCTATAATATCGACATAATACTTTTCTTGTTTTGGATTTAATTTTTCACCTTTTATTTTTGCAAATGCGTGAAAAAAATTCTCCAAGGTATAATTTTTCTTGAACTCATTTTTGATGATATCATTTGCCTTTTCTGTTTCGCCTAACTCTCTATAGGCAATTGATAGATTTAATAAGAAATCAGGTATCGGGTGATTTTTACATAAACTTTCTAGAACCGTGATTCCTTTTTTGAGTTGATTATTTGCAATAAGAGCTTTTGCATATTGGTTCTGTGTGATTGGATTGGTAGGATTAGAGGTAATTACTCTTTCAGACGTCAATAAGGCTTGTTTTTTATTTCCTATTTTTAAATATAGTGCGACCAAATTATTCAATGCTGGTAAATAAAGCCCATTTCTAGTAATTGATGCATCAAAACATTTTTCCGCTAAAGGGTAATTCATATTTTCTAAATGAATATTACCTAAATTATTATAGGCTTCGCATCGATTAGGAGATATTTTTATTGCTCTTTGAAATAAATTATATGCATTTTCTTTTCTATTAGTGTTATGATAAAGAATTCCAAGGTGTCTTATCGCTTCGTAATTCTGTGATTCAAGGGCTATAATTTTTTTGTAGAGAGTCTCAGCCTCATCAAAGCTTTTTTTTGTATGTAATTGAATCGCTTGATTTAATTCATTAGAACTAGCGTTAGCCGTCATACCAGTTTTTTTCTGTTTTCTTCTTTCGTGTCTATTCATTGATTCAAAGTTTTTTCTAAGTCAGTTAATGAGGCTTTATAATTTTCCCAGAGTTTAAATGACTTTTT
>CACFGR010000017.1 GCA_902565955.1 uncultured Pelagibacteraceae bacterium
TAGCTTTTTAGGATCAAATCCAATTAAATTCAAAATTGAAATTGCAAATATAAAATTTTCTATCTGGAAATTTGGAAAATTTTTAAACTTTAAAAGAATTCGCCTACTGCCCACTATTGCTTGTACATGTTGAATATCTTTTTTTTTGAGAATTTTTATAATTTTATAATTTCTATTTGCTTGAAAATATAATGGCTGAATGGACTTATTTTTTTTTAAAATTGATCTTATTTTTTTAATGTATTTTGTTTTTGAATTAATAATTAATTTACTATCATTATGTACATAATCTTTAAAAAGGATCATTTTACTTTTTATGTAATTATTTATAGATTTATGATAATCAAGATGATCATGTGATATATTTGTTAGTGCACAAACATCAAAATTCATTCCATAAAATCTGCTCTGATGTAAACCATGACTAGATGCTTCCATAACTAAATATTTTATTTTTTTTTGACCTATTTTTTTTAATTGCTTTGAAAGACTAATTGGTTCGGGTGAAGTAAGGTTGTATTTATTTCTCTTTAATACAGAGTTTCCTAAAGTACCTATAGTAGCTACACTCATTCCTGAAATTCTCAGTAAATAACTTAAAAAATATGCAACAGATGTTTTTCCATTAGTTCCTGTTATTGCAATTTTTGTTTCAATATTATTTTTGTTTATTTCAAATGCTAATAGCGATAGTGATTTTCTGATATCTTTTACCTTTATCACTGTTGTATTCTTAGGATATCTTTTTTTACTACTTAATGGAACAACAATAGCTGCAGCGCCCTTTCTAATTGCTTGATTTATGAACCTAGATCCATCTATTTCATTTCCAGGGATTGCAAAAAAAATATTTCCTTTTTTTATCGATCTCGAGTCAGATGAGACTCCTTTAAATTTTATCTTCTTTGATTTGATTTCTTCTAGAAGGGAGTGATTTGACATTTATTAAAGAGAGGTATTAATGAGCATGTTTTCATTAGGTATGTATCTTGCCTTTATGTCCAAAATAGGACTTACTCTATCAATAATTTGTCTTGAAACTCTTGCCGCATTCCACCCAGCATCACTCCAGTTCCAAGTATTATATGGCTCTCCAAATTCTCTATTAATTCCTTTTGGATCGTCTAGTGAAATAAGAACTATATACATTGGCTTGTGTATGGGTAGTACCGATATAAAAGTAGTTAGCTTTTCTCTTGTATAGGATTTTTTGTCTATTTTGTGAGACGTGCCTGTCTTACCTCCAACCAAATATTTGAACTTACCATCTTCTGTGTATGCTTTATCAGCATCCTTGTTAAAGGCTTCTTTGGCAGTCCCTTTTGCGACAACTTGACTTAAAAGGTAACGCATAATTTCACTGGTCTCTTCTGAAAAAATTTGATCTTCATATCGTTTATCATCTTCTAATTTTGTTAGAGATGGTTTAATTAAATATCCTCCATTTACTACAGCTGATGTAGCTACAGCCAAATGCAATGGTGATACTGATAGGCCATAACCGTAAGAGATTGACTCTGTATTAACTGTTCTCCATGGGTCAGGAACAATTGGAATTGCTTTTTCTGGTATTCCAATATTTACTTGACGAAGTAATCCAAGTTGAGACAAATATTCTTGCTGTAATTCTTTACCAATATCTCTAATCATTTTAATCGTTCCAATATTTGATGATTCAATAAATATTTCTTCAACAGAACACATTTTTATGTCACAAGGCCTGTGAACATCCTCTACACGGTGCTTTCCAATATAAATGTGATTTTCAATCTCGTACTTTGTATTTGGCTGAAAGATTTTTTCCTCGATACCCATTGCTGCAGTAAATATTTTCATCACCGAACCAAACTCGTATACGCCTAATGTGTTTTTGTTGAACTTATCATTGTCATTCACATTTTTAGTATTGGGATCAAAATCTGGAAGTGATGTCATGGCAAGGATTTCTCCATTATTGACATTCATTATGAGTCCTGAGCCACCAGTTGCTTTATATAGTTTCATAGCAGCTAATATTTCATCGCGAACAATGTGTTGTATTCTTGTATCTAAAGAAAGTATCAAATCATTATTTACTTCATTTTGAAGAAACTTATCAAAAGATTTTTCTAGTCCTGATACACCTGTATTATCAATATCAACTTTACCAACTAAATGACTAAAAAGTTCACTATGAAGATATTTTCTTTTATAGGCATCTCTGAATTCAATCCCAGTCTCACCTAAATCTATATACTTTTGTAATTCTAAGGGTTCAACATTACGATCAAGCCAAAAGAATTTTTTTTCAGATACTAGTTTATCAAGATCAGTTGCGGAAAACCTATTATTAATTGATGAGACTTTATTTATAAATTTTTTCTTATCGTATACAGCTTTTGGATTTACAGATATATGGGACGTTAATAAATTTGCTGTAAGAGAAGTATTATTTCTATCCAAAATATTTCCCCTTTTTGTCTCAAAATTCTCAACAAAGTAATTTCCTTTTTCAGTGTAAAGTAAATTAATTTCTATCATCTTGATTGTTACTGCCAAAAACAAACTACTAAAAACAATTGCTGATAATATCAAACGATTATTTATTTTAAGGGCAAAATTATTCTTTAGAGATTTTAATCTTTCAAAAGCAAATTTTTCTTTATTGTATCTGTGTGTGAATGAAAAACTTTTTTGATATATATCAATTTTCTTTCGGCCAGTGTTCCGTTTTTTTTTCACGGAATTTACCTTGCCAGATTTTGATTAATCGTTGATGTGTCATAAACTGTAATAACATCACTAAATAATTCATTATTTTCTTCAATATCTTCATTATCTAATACAACAAAATACTTTTCGTAATCATTAGTAATAATCATTTCTGAAATCTTTTTAATATTCATTGGCGAAACCAAATGGTCCCATTCAATTTTATAAAGCTCATTTATTTTTTGCTCTTCTCGGAGTGTTAATTCAAGTTCGTTAATATATTTTTGTTTTTCAGCTGAGATATTTTTTATAACCATAATTGCAAGTAATCCAGTTAACAAAATAACAACTGACAATATTTTAAAGAAAGCACTTATCATAATTCAAATCCTAAATCAGATATTGGAATATAATTAAAGTTTAATTGTTCACGCTTAATGACTCTAAGCTTTGCGGAACGAGATCTTGGGTTACTTAATACTTCCTTAGAAGACGGTTTTATTAATTTGGTCTTTTTATTTTCTAAACAAACTTTATTTGTAAAATTCTTTACCAGCCTATCCTCAATTGAATGAAATGTGACCACGCATATCTTCCCATTCACTCTTAGTAAATTAAAAGCTTGGTTGAGACCAGCATGAAGCTCTTGTATTTCATTATTAATAAAAATTCTAATAGCCTGAAATGTTTTCGTTGCAGGATGTTTTTTGTAATATTTTGAAGGAAACGATTTTTTAATTATTTCTGCAAGCTCGATCGTACTCTCAATTTTTTTTTGAGTTCTGTGCTTCTCTATATTTCTTGCAATTTTTCTTGAATTTCTCTCATCTCCGTAATGGTAGATGATATCAGCAAGCTCATCTTTGTCCTTTTTATTTATTAAGTCTGAAGCTGATTGGCCATCCTGACTCATTCTCATATCTAGGGGGCCATCTTGCATGAATGAAAACCCTCTATTTGCATCATCTAGTTGCATTGATGAAACTCCTATATCAAATACGAAACCGTTAATTTCTTTTTCTTTTGTTTCTTTGGAAATTTTATCAATCTGACTAAATTTAGAATGTACAAAAGAAAACCGACTGCCGTACTTTTTTTTAAATCTTTCAGCTTGTTTTTTGACTGTTGGATCTCTGTCGATTGCAATGACTTTGCATTCACAGCTTTGAAGGATTCTCTCTGTATATCCTCCATATCCAAATGTTGCATCGATGTATGTTTCATTATCTTTTGGCCCTAATTGTTCAATAACCTCTTCAATAAGAACTGGCCTGTGGCCAAGTTCTTTATTTGTCATTTACTCTGTCTTCTCAAGAAAGATGGAATTTCAAGTAAATCTTGATCAGTTTCTAATTCTTCATCAGCTTCAATAGAATCAGGTGTCTCGTCAAGTTGATGTACGTTTTGGTCACTAAATAAGTCAGGTGAATCGCTATCTGAATTCTCCCTATTTGCATGTATTAAATCCATAATGCTTTGAGAAGACTCTTCCTGCTCCATTGCCGCCTCTTCGATTGGCTCTGGATCAACTTCAGGCTCAGCAATCATATCTGGTTCAGAAACTGGCTCTGCTTCCATTTCTGGCTCAGTAATTACCTCTTCTTCAGCAACTTCCATTTCTGGCTCTTCGATTGGCTCTGGATCAACTTCAGGCTCAGCAATCATTTCCGGTTCAGAAGTTTTCTCTTCAACAATTGTTATTTCATCATTCATTGATCCTGAATCTTTTTCATCTGAGCCATCCATATACATATATGGATCAGAATTTTTTTTGATTTCATCTTTTTGATTAGCTGAAGCATGAATAGATCCAGTTCCATTCACTTGAGTTGCTGGAATTGATGAAACTGTTGAACTATTATTTACTTGTAAATCAATTATTCTCTTTGATGGCTTGTCATGAGGCTCTAACCCAGTTGCAACAACAGAAACTCTAGCTTTACCCTCAAGGTTTTCGTCAAAGATTGATCCAACAATTACATCTGCATCAGGATGAACTTGTTCTCTTATCTCATTTGTAATTTTGTCAACCTCATGCAAAGTTAGGTCAGTTCCACCAGTTATGTTGATCAATAATCCTTTGGCTCCGTCCAAAGAGTAGTCATCAAGCAGTGGATTTGTAACTGCATTGTGAGCGCATTCTATTGCTCTATTGTCGCCAGACGCTTCACCTGTGCCCATCATTGCGCGTCCCATATTATTCATGATTGTCTTAACATCGGCAAAGTCTAAGTTGATTAATCCCGGTACAACCATCAGATCGGTAATACTTCTTACTCCTGCATGCAAAACATCATCCGCCATTGAAAATGCATCGGCAAATGTTGTTTTTTCATCAGCAACTTTAAATAAATTTTGGTTTGGAATAACAATTGTTGTATCTACTAAATGTTCTAACTCTTTTAGTCCTTGCTCAGCAATTCTCATTCTTCCAGCACCTTCAAATTGAAATGGCTTAGTAACAACTGCTACAGTAAGTATACCCAATTCTCTAGCAACACGCGCTATCACTGGAGCAGCACCTGTACCAGTGCCACCACCCATACCAGCAGTAATGAAAAGCATGTTTGTGCCTTCAAGTCTCTCCATTATTTCGTGTTTAGTTTCATCGGCTGAGGATTTACCGATATCAGGATGAGAGCCAGCTCCCAATCCCTTAGTAACCTGAACACCCAATTGCATTTTTGAGTCACTTAATGATTTAGACAGAGCTTGTGCATCTGTATTGGCTGCAACAAATTCAACTCCCGATAATCCGGATTGAATCATATTGTTAATTGCATTACCGCCTGCACCACCGACTCCAAATACTGTTATCTTTGGCTTAAGCTCTTTTAGTTCTGGAACACTTAAATTTAAAACCATGAAATTATCCTCCTATTTTCATTAGTTATTCATTTTTCCATTTGAGATTTGCTAAATTATTTTTTGCATTATCACTTTTTTCTTTTTTGAAAGAATCATAAGTATCAGGATTCCACATTTGAAATGTTTCACCCATACCTACGAAAGAAACTTGGTCAATAATACCTGCAATAGAGATTAGTACATCGGGTATGATGACTCTGCCTTCTTGATCAAAATGAATTTGATGGCTGTCAGCAAAAATAGAAGTTGAAAAAGTATTTCTTTCCTCACTGAAGGGACCGGATGCTTCTATTGCATCACTGATCTTTTGCATTCTATTGGCAGTACATCCTTCAATTGATTTAAGAGTCGGTGAAGGATAACAAATCATTCCCTTCAATCCGTTTTGTTCTAAGACACTTCTAAAAGAAGATGGAACAGAAACACGACCCTTTTTGTCAATGCGATTGATGTATGTAGATAGAAACAATGCCATTTTTAAAAAAAAGTTAGTTATTAAAATAATCAACAAAATTACCTCATTTGGGTTAAATTGGGATTAATTGGGATATTATGGGATTATATGGGTAATGTCTATACCTATTTATGATAATTCTTTTATAATCAATTATTTAACTAATATTATACATTAGCCTTTATTTATAAATTATTGAAAATAAATGATAAATTTTGCCAGATAATTTATAAGCCGGGTTCTGTGATTTTTTTACAAAAAACCGATAACTATTCATCTAGCTCAATTGTTACCAATTGAGTCGTGCGATCAACCCGGTTACAGCCAAGACAAGCCAATGTAACCCTATTTGATCTTGCTCCCAGTGGGGTTTACCATGCCTTTTTTGTTACCAAAAAAGCGGTGAGCTCTTACCTCACCTTTTCACCCTTACCCTTAAAATTTCAATTAGGGCGGTTTATTTTCTGCGGCACTTTCCCTAGAGTTGCCTCCGCCGGGTATTACCCGGCACTGTTGCCTTGTGGAGCCCGGACTTTCCTCTTGATCAAGCCAAGCAGTTATCCAATTATCTGGCTTAAAGGGTTTATCCTCTTAAAAGATATTGGTCAAGCCTCTCTTTGAAGAGATATAAGTTCTCTCAGATATCCCAACAATTTGCGCTTTACTGTAAAATCCTCTAATTCTTCAGGGCAATAGTGGCTTTCAAAAGCGTAAATAACTTGAAGTGTTTCTTTATCCATTAAACTCGATAAAGTAATTTTATAGCCAAAATCTCTTAGTAACTGTTGTAAAGACTTAATCTCTGAAGCTTTGAGCAGCGTTTTTGAATTATTTTTCTTTGGTAAAATTACTAAGCCTTTTGCAGCCAACTTATGCCAAGGAAATAAATATCCCGGATCTATCTTTCGCAGCGGAGCAACATCTGAGTGGCCCAAAACATTGCTTTTTTTTATTTTGTACTTTGTCTGCAGACTTGCGATTAATGATATAAGTGATTTTATCTGAGATAACTTGAACTTGTGATATCCAAATTCTTGGCCTTTATTTTGTAACTCTATGCCTATAGACTTTGAGTTTAAATTTCTATCTTTTTTCCAATTAGATATGCCTGCGTGCCAAGCAATATCTGTATCATTTACGAATTGGGTAATTTTTCCTCTTTCATTAATAAAATAATGTGAGCTCACTTTATGTTTTTTTGATCTAAGTCTTTTAATTGACTCCTGCGCTGTTTTCATTCCTGTATAATGTATGATTATATATTTAATATTTCTTCTTTTTACTTGTTCAAAATTTGGGGATTTTAAATATTCAATTTTCATGGTGAACTTGATACCTTTTCCTCTTCTGGTTCTCTCATCATTACAATAGCAACTCCCGTGAATGACATGGTTGCACCAAAGATAATTTTAAATGTAAGTACTTCATTAAATCCCTCATAAAGAGAAAAATAAGAAATAATCAATGCATTTATTATCGCAAGTACCGGAGCAAGGAGGGTTAGAGGTGTAATTTTTGATAATTCATATTTTGTTATTAAGAAATAAAAACCTGCATGGCCGATAGCAGTTGCAGCAAATGCAGTAAACAATATAGCTCCCCAACCAATAATGGATGCATTTAAAATTAAGTCTAATTGATTTTCCTCAACTAAAAATGAAATCGTTGCCAAGAACAAAAAGCTTATAAAAGCAATCCAAGCTTGTAGATCAAACACTTTAACATCTTTTAACTTCTTCATAAAAAGAAGGCTGATAGCAATAGATAAAGCTGCTAATAATGCATAATAAACGCCGCCGAGATCAGAAAATATTGTAGGCTCAAAAATCAAAATAATAACTCCCCCAAATGCAAGTGCTATTCCAAGAATACGCCTCCACTTAATTACCTCACCTAAAAATATAACGGATAATATAGTTGCAAATGGTACACCTAATTGAAGAACCACAGCAACAGAGGAAATAAATTGAGAATTATCGAGAGCAAGATAGAAAAACGCAAAATGAATGCCTCCTCCTAATATAGAAATAATTAAAATATTAGTCATTTGACCTCGGTGAATTTTCAAAAAGGGTACGAGTAAAACTGCAATGATTAGAAATCTCATTGTCGTAAATAAAAATGGTGGAAATTCATTTACACCGATTTTTGCAGAAATAAATGCCAGTCCCCACGCTAGATTAATGGATAATACAATGAATATGTCAATTGTTCTCAATACTGGCTCATTTCTCTATCATTTTTTTACTATAATACGATTACACTAAAATATTAATTTGATTAGAAAATTCATATAGAATAGCATTATTTCAATGAAATATAGAATATTAATAGTTTTATTTCTAAGTTCTGTTCTTGTATTACAAGGATGTGCTTCAAAAGAAGCTTCGGTGAACTATAACAATTCTGAAACTGAAATAGTTAGCGTTAATGACCCACTTGAAAAAGTAAATCGTGTGGTTTTTCAATTTAATATTATTTTTGATAAGCTTATCTTAAGGCCAATTGCTGTTACCTACAGAACCATTGTTCCAGAATTTGTTCGAAACAGAGTTACATACTCATTAAATAATTTAGGTATGCCAATCACGGCTGTTAATAATGTATTGCAAGGGGAGTTAAGAAAAGCCGGAGTATCAACATCTCGATTTATTATTAACTCAACTGTTGGAATACTCGGTTTCTTTGACCCAGCAGCAAGTATGGGTCTTGTATCCGAGAATGAAGACTTTGGACAGACTTTGAGTGTATGGGGTGTTGAGTCTGGTCCATACTTAGTTTTACCTTTCTTAGGACCTTCCACACCAAGAGACTTTGCAGGTATGTTATCAACCTCACTGCTGGATCCAATGTATCAAGTGGGAGGTGGGTCTGCTCCTGACTCTCTAAGAACTTACAGAATGGGCACTGGCGCAGTTGATTTTAGATCTCAAAACATAGAAATTCTTGATGATCTGCAAAACAATTCAATTGATTACTATGCAGCAGTAAGAAGCTTTTATTCGCAAGGAAGAGAAAGTAGGGCCTCAAATAACTTAGAAATTAACACTCAAGATCAAGAAAATGATATTTTTGATGACTTTGATATTGATGAAAGTTATGTAGGACCAGATATTGAGATTATTTATGATTAAAATAAAAAATTATAGCTGGATTTTAATTTTTTTGCTTTCTTTTGTGGCTTACGCCCAAAGCTCAGAGTTCGCTCAAGAAGAGGAGTTTGTTGCAAACTTTGCAGACAAAGCGATTGAGATTTTAAGTGACGAGAGTATTAGCGAAAATGATAAAACGTCTCGTTTCACCAATGTTGTAATGAACGCAATTGACCTAAATTTAATTTCAAAATTCGTGCTCTCTAAAACTTGGAAAAATTCAACAGATGAACAAAAAGAAAGATATTTGATCGCATTTAAAGATTATTTTATCAACTCCTATGCAAATAAGCTTGATCAGTACTCTGGAGAGCAAGTTCAAATTGTTGGGTCTGAAGCTGCAGGAAAATACGTAATTGTTGAAAGTAATATTGTACGAGAAGGAACTGATACTTTAAAAATAAACTTAAAGTGGAGACTGATTAATAGAGACGGTGATATAAAAATAATTGATCTGAATATTGAAGGTATCAGTCTTGTGATTGCACAAAGAGAAGAGTTTCAGTCATTTCTTGCAAATAACGATAATGATATAGAAAAATTAATCGATAAGATTATTACTGTTTCTAATTAATTCTCTAAAATTATTTTGATGGAAAGCCACCTGGTTTCCAGCCAATAACAAATCCATCTTCAACATTGTAAAGATTTTGATAACCATTTGACTCTAATATTAAAGCAGCATGCATGGACCTTGCTCCTGACTTACAAATAAAGTATATTTCTGAATTTTTTGAAATTCCATAAGAATTGAACTGATGCAAAAAATTAGTGTTTTCATCACCTTCTTCATTAATAAGTGTTAACTCTATATATCGAGCATCAAAAGAGTCTTCATCTACTCTTCCAAATGTTTCCCATTCGTAAGGTGTGCGTACATCAACTAGATATGCATCTTTATTTTCTTTAATTGTGCTATAACAATTTTCTGCAGATATATTTTTTATATTACTCATTACTATGATTTCTGGTTAGATGATTTAAATCGATCTGAAATTGGACTAATTTTAGTTTTTCTTCCCCTTACTCGCTTTCTCCACATTAAAAAGGAAGATCTTTTCATATTCTCTTTCATAATTTTAATAACTTCTTTTTCTTGTATTCCAAATTGTTTCCGAATGTCTGCGAAAGTTGTTCTATCCTCCCAGGCCATTTCTATAACGCGATCGATGTCTGACTGCGATAGTTTATTGTACATTTTAGGTTGAAGTTTTTACAGCTTGAAAATTGCCAGGGCGGTGTTCCCCCTTTTCCACAACACCGAGAAGTTTTTCCCAAATTTCAAGTGCGCCCTCTGCCTCTTCTTTTCCTATTAGATTTACAACATCATCATAAAGTGGTCCTTTTATATCTGATATTTCTATCTTAACTTTGTCGAGATACCATTTATTACGATCATTTAGTGAGAGAACTTTAAATCCTGTTTCTTTTAAAAGACTTTCGTACTTTTCTAATGAGCACATGAACATATCGAGGCCTTCTGCGGCAATATATTCTTTCATCTGCTCTGATGGTTCGTTGTCATCATTTCTCATCCAATCACCAACCGCAAGAATACCATTGTCAGCTAAGATCTTGTTTATCTCTTTCAGCAGATTTTTTTTATCGATAATATGTAAAAATGCTTCTTTACTAAATACTGCCTCAAAACTTTTATTTTCAAATTTATATTCACCTGGCTTCGTACAAATAAATTTTGCTTTATCAGATAATTTTTTCTTTAACGCTAAATTATTTGCTGTTTCAATTACTAACGGTTCTGGATCTATTCCAATAACTTCCTTTGCACCATATTTTTCAATCATATGAAAGACTGCGCCACCCGTTCCACATCCGATATCCAGAACTTTTTTATTTTTTAGATTTAATCCTTTTAAAATTTGATCAATTTCTTCTGTCCCGCCAGGTGATAGGAAACCCTCACCCCAAACAGTTTTGAGCATATTGAGTTGTTTGGGGCCGTAATGTCCTTCATCAGTTAAACTCATATTATTAATGATATGTTTTAGACGATCTAATTGTTTTGTTTAAGTCAATTAAACTTAAATTACATTTTCTTTTGATGACTAGTTTAATTACAGGTGGAAGTAAATTTTTAAACTTTACTCGTCTTACTAAAATATCTTGCTGCTTCATCATATGACCTATTTGCGTATAATTTAGAAATACACAAAAGTATTAAGTGCAAAGGTATACCAAATAACAGCTCTGGTAGATCTAAATTCATAGAAAGATTTTAACCTGATTTATCAGCTATAATCAAGAACAACCGTTCCTGAAACAGGATCAGTTACACCTAATTCAGGAGATAATTCCTCTAGTAAGTGTCTCACTTTATCCAAGTTTCCAATCATATTTTCTCTTTGTGCGGCAATGGCTTCTTCGGATTCCCAAATACCAATAAAACAATATGTACGGTCTCCTGTTTTGAAAAGACGACTCATTTTCTGACCAGGTAAATTTTCAAAACTTTTGTTTATTTCTAAATATTCTTCTTCACAACCTTCTTTAACTTTAAACCTCACAGCATTACAAAATTCCATATTTTATCTCCTATATTTTGTTTTTTACAAATTTTAATTAAAATACTTACCTTTGAAAGAATAAATATTAGTTCAAATTTATTTCCAAGATACCCGTGCAAAGGTTCTTGTTGAGCAATAAAAAATATCATTCTTTAAGCCTGGTGTTAAAAACATGCCGTTGGCGAGAGGTGAATTGAGTGCAACCTTTGAGAGTATTTCTCCACTTGATAGGTCTATTACCACCAAGTGATCGTCATTATTTTCGAAACTATTAATTACTAGCTCTTTGCTTTCAGGAAATACGACCGGTTGCATTGTTGGTCTCAGACTATCAATCTTCCATGATATCTTTAACAAGTTATTTGATGTATCAATACCTGCTATGCCGCCATTTATACTATCCCAGCATACACAGATATTACATTCGGGAATATTTACGGGTGGTGCAATAATACCCCCTCCATGATGTTCAAATGGTTCGATATAATCAAATTGTTCTGACATTAAATCAAATCTATAAAGTCTTTGCTTACATAACCAAGGAGCAGGACGTCTCCAACTTAATTCTTTTGGCGCAGTTCTAAATCTACCATTTGGATGAGTTGAATAAATCGCTCTTAATGAATCGATATCTCCGTTATTCATCAGCCAGAGTGATCCATCTGATATACAGCCATCCCATGATAATCCTTGATCATCATTTGATTTCCTATAATTAGGTGACCAGTCAGATGTAACTTCTAGATCGTTAGGTAGAACTTTTATTTTCCATATTTTTTCGATACCTGGAATAAAAATGAACTCACCATCTTCTGTTTTATCTGAGGCAATCCTGCCCATAGATCCTTCAGGTAATTGCAAGGGTTCATGTAAAACATCTAGATTTTGATCTAATCTTGTAATCGTGGAACAACCTTGACCTTCTAACCGTAAATCTTTAGTGACGATTGTTCCATCTGATAATACTAGTAAACCGTTATGCGCCTGATCAATGGGTAATTTTGACTCTTTAATCACTTCGCAATCTTTTGAAATACTATGCATGTAATTTCCATTAACCTTGATGATATTGCCATTTTGATGCGCTGCGATAGCGCCACACCAGACGTGATCACCACATGGTAATTTTGGTGTTTCCCCTAATATTTCCAAAGTTTCGGGTTCAATTTTTTGAAGCCATCCAAATGGCTCTGGACCAGTAAAGCTTGGCATCGTACCGCCTAAAAAAATTTCATTATTATCCCGATAAATTGTCATAACATTCCAGCGTTCATTTCGTATGCTTTGTACAACAGCTTTTTTTTCACAAGCGTTTAATGATCCTTTGGTTGCCTTTTGGCGTCGATTTCCACCACATTCAACAGGCCAATGAGATTTATAGTATCCCTCAAGTATGGATGATCTGTCTTGAGCAGTCATTATTTTGAAAGCAGAGCTTTAATTGACTTTCCACTTAAAGATGTTGATGTCTTAGCGTAAAGCCTAATTAGCTTTAGAAGTAACGGATCATTAACCTCTTTAAAAAATTCATTTCGAGAATAAAGGTCAAGAAACCATGCAGATATTTTTGGATAGTGGTCTTTAAATGGAAATCCTGAGACATAAAGCCTGTATGTATAAATAAACCAGGCAAGATCAAGCATTGAAAGATCACTGCCCATTAAGTATTTTTGCTTATTTAACAGTGATTCGTATTTATCATAACATTCACAAAAATTATTGAGTGAGTTTCTAACCGCTTCATCAGTTATTCCATTTTCACTAAATGACTTATAAAACTTTACTTCTTTTAATTTTAGATAGTCCAACTCACTATTAGATGATTTATATTTCTCAAAGGCATCTAATTTATTAGGGTCTTTTTTACCGAGTCCACCAAACATATATCGATAAGCGATATTTCTGATATCCTCATGCAAATCATCTTCTTCTTTAAGTAAAGTATCAATTTCTGTTGTATCGGAGTCAGGAATGAGTGGGCTTTCAGGAAATTTATTCTCGAGATACATAAGAATATCATTACTCTCAATTTCTACACGACCATCATCCACGAGAACAGGAACCAAGCCTTTAGGATTAATTCCTAGAAAGAATTCTGAATAGTTTTTACCTGTAGCAAGATTAATGCTGTGAGGTGTCCATGAAATTTTTTTTAAGTTCAAGTAGATCCTAAGTTTTTGTGAACATGACGAAGTTCTAAAATGAAATAAATGCAAACCCTTCCAATTAAGTATTTCTCTAGATTTAATTTGATCGCTTGGAATTTGAACCATTATTTTCTTTCCTTATTGTTTTGTTTAGTAACAAGGTAAGCCAGTACAAGAATTACTACTGTACCTGACATCATTGAAATATCTACTGACAGACCAAAGCTTAATAAAATAAAACCTATTAGGGCGCCTACAAAAAAAACGCCAAGAATCTGTAATACATTTTTCATTAATTATTCATCCGTTTTTAGACTGGTTTTCTGAATGATTATAACAGAAATTGTTGGTACCAAAAGAGTGAGCAGAGTGACAACAATCAATAAAATACCAAGGTCAGAATAATCAGCAATTGAGAGCATCTCATTTGTTACCTTATCTTTGACTTCCCTCGTTACTTCGTAAATTTGATTGAGATACTTTGTAAGCAATGCACTTGCGGATAGAGCTAAATTGGTAAACGATGCAAATACAGCAAAAAATGTAGCCTTTAGATGAGATGGAGCATTTCTTGCAATCCACGCAAGAAGTGGAATCATTGAAACTTGTCCTAAGGGTGACTCTAAAGCTGTATTAAATATTGCAATAAATCGCGCATCCACAACATCATTTGTTAATGATGAAGTCCATTCATGAAATCCATAATACATGCCAACACTAGGCAAAAATAATATTGCTCCAGCAATTGATAATATCACTATAATTTTTGCAATTGAGTTATTGACCATAAAAGGCCTTAAAATAATGATGCCAAGTAAAGTCAAACAGGAGGCAAGAAGAGAAAGTACAGAAAAGAACTGCTCATCAAATCCTAAATTATCAATCTCAAACCAGGTAAGTCCTGGGCCTGGGCCTGGCATCGCTCTGAAAATAAATATTATAATTGCAGTTCCCGAAATTGTGAGTCGCATCGAATTAGGAAGTTCACGCATTAGTTTAGCCATCAGAAAAAATATAATACTTACTGATCCAATGAATACGATCTCTTGTGCATACGGAAGATTAAATCCTCCCACGCTAAGTGTAAAAATTACAAAAACGAGAGAGCCTCCAAGTATCCACCAATCAACCTTAGTTTTTTTAATTTCGATTTGATGATCTATTCCCAGCTTTGAGAGTTGATCATTTTTTTTCTTTTTTAAATAAATTGAAAGTAATACCCCTAATATTGATATGATCGGAATGATTAATGCGAAGAGGTAAATATTCCCGTACAAAATTATTTTTTCTTGTTCTGTTTCAGCCTCAACGCTACTGAAAATAACAACATTAATTAATGCAACAATTACTGTACCGCCAATAATAGCAAATCTACCTAGTGTCTGCATGGTGGTATGCATATTTTTTATTACATCAGGTGAGTATTGATTTCCTTTGGGATCTATGTTTGGGACTGCTTCAACCGTCATTGCATCAGCAACAACATCTTGAACCACATAACCTATCGGAGCTAGGAGAACACTAATAACATACCAACTTTCAACACTTAAGTACCTTACCATGAAGTCAGTATGAATAATAAGGCCAAACATGATGGTAAGACTTAAAGCGATGAGTGATGCACCTACATAAACAAGATAATTTTTTCTTTCCCAAATTAGGTCAACTAAATGACCAAGTGGCATCTTTAATGCCCATGGAATTCCTGCCCAAAAACCAAGTCCTGCTAAAAAAGCAGCCGAAAGATTTAGATAATCTTTTACAAAAAAGGTACCAACGATTCCGGTTAAACCCGAAACACCAGCAGCAACATATATCATCAAAGGTGGTAGATAGCTTAATTTAAATTGCCTTCCTAAATCAATAAAAGTGCTGTCTATGAACGCATAAAATTTACTCATTCTGTAATTATATAGATTAAGATTTTTCTAACAACTCAGGGTTATTGTTACGAGGACTATTAACATTTTTTGAGACTTCATAAACTTGAACTTTATCGTCTTTTTTTCTTTGAATTTCATACTTTCCTTGTATCCATTCAGTTGTTTGATACTCATCTAAAAGCAAAGGTTGTCTATGATGTACATGAGAAACAGTTTCACTTGACTGGCAAGTTACAACTGCACATCCACTATTCAAATTATAAATACCAGCAAAATACAGCAATTCATTTTCAATATAATGGAAAAAAGGGGTTTTAGAGTCGTTTTGCCTTTGCCATTCATACCAACCGTTTGCAAGAAAAACACATCTAAGTGATCCCTTAAAAGAAGGCTTTTCTAATAATGTTTCGTGACGACAATTAATCAAGTTCATATCATCTTTCCATTTTGGTGAATATGACCATTTCATAAAAATGGGATCTGGTTTTATAACCAGTACATCTTGTGACGGAGCTATGTTATATGAAGGTGATAATTCAATATTAAATTTTTCTTTAATAATTTTTTTGTCAGAGAGAACGAAACGCCCACACATCGTTAAATAATAAGTTCATTAATTAATTTGAGTCTGTCTTGAGATTTTTTACTTGTTGGAATAATTTCTAGAATTCTTTTATACGTTACTGCTGCTCCCAAAAGATCATCTTGAATTAAATAGATTTCTGCAAGACCATCGAGCGCTCCAAAGTGTCTTGGTTCTAGTTCAAGAGTTTTTTGGATATCAGAAATTGAAGCCTCTAAATCGCCTTTTAAAAAAAGGACAGTAGCTCTTTTGTTCCAACCTTCTGCAAAATCAGGCTTAAGATCAATTACCTGCGTAAATAAAGTTATTGCTTCTTCTAAACTACCACGATCCATCATGTTGTTGCCTTCATCAAATATTTTTTGGGCTTCAACATTTTCTGCAATAGACCATATATCCCAGATATCTACTAAGATAGTGCTGGCTTGCATATTGTCATTACTTAAAAACAACTCATCAAACAAACTGTTCAGTCGGCTATCTTTTTGATCAGCCAGTACAAAAGATGAATTTAAAAGTAACAGTATAAAAATAATTTTTTTCAATCTAAATCTTTCCAAAAGGCTTTATATTTTTTGCTATTAGCCGAGTCGTCTCTAAAGTGATCAAGAAATGCTTTAAAAAGTCCCAGCTTTGTATCAACCTCATTGCCGTCAGAGATTTTTAATATCTGTCGATAACACCAATAAACTTGAGCGGCTTTATTATTAGATCGCATAAGTGATATCGGGCTATTTAAGCCAAGAATCCAGGGACCAAATTCCAACATATTTTCATATAGAGTTGCTGATTTTTTTTCACCACTTATTAATTCATTTACAATATCGGGCTCAGAGCAAAGTGGTCTTCCCAAACCAATTACATCACAAGCACCACTTTGAAGAGCGTTGTTCATGCCCTCTGCCGAGCGAAAGCCTCCTGTAACTGCTAAAGGAATTGAAATTACATCTTTAATAGCTTCAGCGTATTTCAAGAAATAAGCTTCTCTTACTTTCGTACTGCGCTGGGGTTTTATTGTTTTTGCCTTTTTAAGGTTCAATGAATCAATTTCTAAGGCTGTAAAATTTTCATAAGTTCCACCTGAAATTTCAAGTAAATCTAATGATGTATTATTTAATATTTTAGCAACTTGAATACTTTCTTCGTGAGAAAATCCACCTTTTTGAAAATCACTTGAATTAAGTTTAATTGAAATAGGAAAATTATTTCCAACTTTTTCTCGGATAGCCTCAATTGATGTTATAAGTAATTTTGATCTATTTTCTATACTGCCTCCCCACTCATCAGTTCGTTGATTAACATTTGGTGATAAAAATTCTGAGAGAAGATAACCGTGTGCTGAATGCAGTTGAACGCCTGTGAACCCTGTTTGCTTTGCAACCTCAGCCGCATTAGCAAATTGATCAATTATATTTAAGATTTCGGATTGGCTAAGCTCTTTTGGTACTCCAAATTTTAGTATTCCTCCAAGTGTTGGCAAAGGTTGAACTGAGGGTGCCCTGCTCTCTTTGTTAATACTAAAAGGCGTCTGCCTACCAGCATGACTTAATTGCATCCATAGGTGAGTATTATTTTGTGTTCCAGCTTTTGACCAGTCGGCTAAAGCAGCTAAACTTTCATTAGACTGTTTTCCTTCAATTACAACATTGCCAGCTCGTTCAATATATCTGTGGTCAACTTGAACATTACCGGTAACATTTATGCCAACTCCACCTTTGGCCCACCTCTCATATAATTTATTATGCCTTTTATTAGCCATGCCATCACTTTGAGCAATGCCCTCTGTCATTGCTGATTTTAGGAATCTATTTTTGATTTCAATACCACAAGGAAGGAATAAGTTGCTATCTATCATGTTTATGTGCCTAAAAAAACTTTTTATATCATAAGCTAATTTTTCTGGTATCTCCATAGGTGGCATATGACCCACTTTTGGATAAGAAATACGTTTTACATTAGGAATTTGCTCTAAAAAATGACTTGTAAAACTGATATCAACTAACTTATCTTTCTCACCGTGCAATATTAAGGTAGGTATTTTTAAATTTTGCAATAATTTTGGATCAGCAATGAAATTATCCTCAATTGATAAAATGACCATGCCCATAGCTTCGCGAGAACCCTCTAAAAGTATAATATCATGAAATTGATTAACTAATTTCTCAGTAACTAGATCTTTATTATATACAGTTTTTGATACTCCCTCTTTAACTAAAAATCTCGGCGTAAAATATTTTAGCATAAATCTCATAATTTTTGTTTCAAGTAACTTAAAGGCAATTGGTGGGGCATTTTCTGATTGAAACTTTTTATACTCATTCTCACTTCCAACAAATGGGGAACCTATAATTATTAATCCGCTTGTTCTCTCAAGATTATTTAAGGCATACTTCCAAGATATAACTCCACCCATCGAATGACCGACTAGATAAAATTTTTCAATACATTTTACTTTTAGAATATCAGTTATTAATTTCTCGAATCCATCATACGAATACAAATTTGATTTAACTGCACCTGTAAGACCATGAGCTGGAAGATCAAGAGACAAAATTCTAAAATTATCTTTTAAGTATGAGACCATTGGTTCAAAATTAAAAAGTGAACCATTAAATCCATGAATTAAAACAATTGTTTCGTTATTCTTTACACCTTCATCTCTTACATGCACTAATGAACCATCATCAAGTTTTATAAACTCAGAAGCGCCTTTTGCATGTTTTGCCAACACGATATCTCTTGGAATATCAAAATAAACTGATTTATAGAAACCATAAGAAATCAAAAGAAAAAATAAAATTAAAAATAAATATAAAAATTCCATTTTTTATAACCCATAGGCTGCGATGGTTGTTCGATGTAAAAGACGTTCTTGTCCTTCATATCCACCAGTTGCTCGGTGAAGTACGCTTCTATTATCCCACATAATTAACATATCTTTTTTCCATTTGTGACGGTAAACAAATTCATCTTTGCACTGCCATGAACTTAATTCCATGAGTAATTTCATAGCTTCCTGATTATTCATACCATCAATACCAATGATATAACCAATTGTACCATAAATACCCTCTTTACTTGTTTCAGGATGAATCCTAATAATAGGATGTATTTGCTGAGCGAAAGCATCGTTTGACGCTCTTATATCCATGCTTCTTCCCATTTCTCTATCCTTATCACCGTAACCACCCCCCGGTGAATAAGGTACAAGGGCTGAGTGAATTGCTTTTTTACCCTCCAACTTATTTCTTAATTCTGACGGCATTCGTTCTAATGCTAAATGTTGGTTTGCAAACAACGTATCACCACCTT
>CACFGR010000018.1 GCA_902565955.1 uncultured Pelagibacteraceae bacterium
ACTTGATATTCCGACCAATAAAAAACAAAAAAGTGCGGAGTTAAAAAAAAATGATGAAATGCTGTTAATATCTCCCGCAAATGTAATGTACCCGCCCAGTTCACTTAAAAAATTATGACTAAATGAATAACCAATTTGATCAGGATCGTGTATGTTTCCTCCTGGAAAAAAATATGAAGCAATAATTACTGAGACAACAAAAAAAATTGATACAAATCGAATGATATAGACTGTCCAAAATTTAGTCATTTGCATTTTTTTTTCCTATTAACTTATCGAGGCCAAACGTAAACATGACAATCGTTGTAATCATTAGAATAATCATCACCTTCTGTAACACTACATTAAATATCAAGAAATCCATTGTGTACGTTTCTAAAAAACGAACACGGTCATTTATTGCATCAATCGGCTGAAAGTCACCAAGATAATAGGCATAAACTCCTACTGCAATAAAAAGTAGTACACCTCCCGACGCATAATAGTTTGATAAAGGACTAAATAAAAAAGCAAGAACATAAAAGAGAATTGCTACAGAGTATAAATTAAATGCCATAGTTGTAGTAAATAGATGTGCATCAAAGTAAATATCACCTGGTGTTAAGGCAACTCCTACAAAAAAAACACAAGCCGGAAACATAAATAATGTTCCTAAACAAGCAAATATAAACGAGTAACGATTTACCCTAAATAAACTCGGAATAAACAAAAAAGCAATGCCTTGTAATAAGAGCATGTACATTGCAGTATTCCAAAAAAAGGATGAAAAAAAATTTAAATCTCCAGACATTGTTTTATGAAAACCAAGCTCACTAAGAAAATTTTTATGAAATGAATAACCTACTTGATCTAGTTCTATATGATTACCACCAGGATATAGAAGCATTGCAATGATTACCGCAAAAATATAATAAGCAGATGCAATTCTTGGGATATGTACACACCAGAATCTAGTCATTTAAAAGTTTCTTGTAACCAAATGTAAAGATCAGAATACTGATCATAGAAATAACTGTAATTATTTTTTGCCAAACAACTGATATCGTGAATCGGTTGTAATCTATGAACTCTTCAACATTTTCCAATTCAAATGGATTGAAGTCAGGTGGAGGCTCACTTGTTTCAAATATTGTATAAAGAGCGACATTTATAAAATAGATAAAAGCAACAATAGTATATCTATTACTTATTTTGCTTAGTAAAAATGCGATTGTCATAAAAAAAATACCAACAGTCTGAGCGTTAAAAGCTAAAAGAACAAACCAAACATGCTCTTCAAAATAAATATCTGCTGGTGTTAAACCAACGCCAATGAAAGATATTCCAGAAATAACTAATAAAATTGATGCAATGACTGAAATCACATAAGTTTTCTTATTCTCTCTAAATAAATTTGGTACAAATACGTGAGAGACAGCGCATAATCCCATTATCAACAAAGAGCTGTTAAATAAAAAACTTGAGAGAAAGTTCTGAGTGCCATCGCGAGTAAATGTGATTCCCAAGTCACTAAAAAAATTTCCACTAAAAGAGTAAGAATTTAAATCTGGATTAAATAAAGTTCCTCCAGGAAATAAAATCATAGCAGCGGCATTCGTTACAATAAAATATGCAATCATGAATCTAAGCGCATATACAGGAATATAGCCAAAATTTGTCATGAAATTATGCGCTGAAGCTGGATATCAGTATAAAGACCACAAAAGCAGCAACCATTATGTACATTATTTTGTTGTCTAGATTCATGATCGAAATATAATGTTTATTCTATGGAAAATCCAGCTAGATATACAAATTACAAAGATTTTTTTCCTTTCTATTTAAGGGAACACAGCAAAAAAAGCACAAGGATGCTGCATTATTTTGGAACGTTTTGCTATCAAATTCTATTCTGGTCCCTGCTGCTAACTCAAAATTACTTATTCCTGCCTTTAATCTTACTTGCAGGTTATGGTCCTGCATGGATTGGGCATTTCTTTATAGAAAAAAATAAACCCGCTACGTTTAAATATCCTTTATGGTCACTCATTGGTGATCATCATATGGCTTATTTAATGCTTACAGGCAAACTTAAGAAAAAATTATCTGATGCCGGGGTATCAGCTACTTAAAACATAATACGCAGTTCCAAGAAACAATAACAACAAAGCAGTTTGAGAAAAAATCCAGATGGCACCTCTTGCTGCAGTGTTATTGAAAAAGATATGTACAATGGAATGGATCACTCTAAATAATAAATATAACCATGCGCAAATTAGCAAAAAAGTACTTTCAATTTCAATAAAAACGATGATCCCAATTAAAAAATAAAAAATAACAGAAAACTCAAATATATTTGAAATATTATTTTTTATAATTTTCAAATGTAGAGGAGCATCTTTATAAGGCTCGACAGGAATTCCACTTTCCTCCCAGTCCTTACCTTTACCCATTAAATTAACTGATGCGATTGTATGAATTAATCCAATAACAAAAGTTAATAAAATAAGCCCAAATGCTGGAACTAAAATATTAGTTAACATCAGATCATTAAGGAGCAGGCTCGATAAGCTATCCACGCCAGGATAATCGTAGACGGTAACCAAAATAACGTTCTAACTGGTAATGCAACGCCAGGTATAATTTTATTATAAAATATATGAACGATTGAGTGTAAAACTCTCAACCAAAAGAACCATGTTGCCAACAACACAAAATACTCATCAACTGTTCCTGTTACATAAATCATAATGCAAATCGCGTAAAAGAAGATTGGAAATTCGAATAAATTTGTCAAATTTCGCTGACTGTTTTGAATTAATTCACTGCCGTTTTCAAATGTGGGTATTTTAAAATCATCTTCTGTATTCTTCTTATCGATGACAATAGCCTTAAGCCTAAGAACTGTCCCAAAGGCAAAAACAGCCAAAGAAAGCCATAGCATATTGATGACTGGCTCAAAAATTAATTCGGGTTGCATAATAAACTCCTTGATTGAAATAAGAATCCAGTAAATTATATATACTAATACAGTTTTAACCATATTTAATGAAAGGAGGTGGTCTATGTCTATAGGTAGTATAGAGGAGCTTTGCTCGAGTAGTGAAATTCCATGTGATTGTAGATGTGGAAACCTCCACTTTTTGAGTGGAGCTCCGTTTTAACTACATTAAGCCCCCATTAATTTGGGGGCTTTTTTAGATCTTTAAATTTGGTTTAAATTTTCTTGTTTTATTTTTGTCATTGATAGCAACGTAGGAAAACTCCCCTACCGCTACTTCAACTTCCTTTTGGTTCATTTCAGAACGCATCGCAGTAATTTTAAATATCATTTTGGACTGCTTCACTGATACAATTGATCCGTAAATATTGATAAACTTACCAACGTGCATTGGATTTTTATATTTAACTTTAGACTCCACTAATACAGCATTTCCTTTAGAAACAAGCTGAGTCATATAAATGCCTCCATGGGCCATTTGCTTTACAATCCAAGCTCCGTGAGCCGTGCCGTAAGGATTGCTATCCGGTGGCTGACATATATTTCTAATTAAAAGTTTATTCATTTTTCTTTCTTAAATAACTTATTAAATAAATAGCTGATACACAACCAACTATATTTGTAAATCCTTCCATGATATCAAAAAATCGAAACGGTATAAAAAAATGTATAAACTCAATAAAAACACTTGTGATCAGGGCTAAGCTTATACCAAATACAAAATCATTGTTTTTATTGTTAGCTAATTGTGCTAAGGCGCCAAGTATGAAAAATGAAATAAAGTGTATTCCATAATCGTTAATTAAATATGATACCTCTCTTACTGCAGAGTCAGCAGGTATAGGTCGCACATATGAATAATAAAGATAAAATAAATAAAAAAAGAAGATTAGTCGAAGAGGATTTGCTAAAATGCTCATGAAAGTACTATAAGTTTATATATAAAATGAGCAATATATTAATCATAGGAGCCAATCGAGGTCTTGGACTTGAATTTGTAAAGCAATACAGCATTACAGACCATAATATCATTGCAACCACTCGAAATAAAGACAGTTCAAAAGAGTTGAATGAAATTAACAACATCGATATCGCCGAACTTGACTTAACTTCTGATGCAAGCGTGAATAGTTTTGTAACAAGTATAGGGTCTCAAAAAATTGATATACTCATTCATAACGCAGGTATTTTTAGTGATGAGCAATTAAAAGAAGATCTTGATACAGATGCCTGGATGAATGAAATGAGAATTAATGCTGTGATACCCATAATTCTCGCACGAAAATTAAAGAACAACTTAAAAATGGGATCTGATAAGAAAGTTGTTTTTATATCCAGTCAAATGGGAAGCATTGACGACAATTACTCTGGTAGATTTTATTTTTATCGCTCGTCAAAATCAGCTCTTAATTCTGCAGCAAGAAGCTTATCAATAGATTGGAAAGAAGATGGTATATCTGTCCTTATTTTGCACCCAGGATGGGTAAAAACCGATATGGGTGGCACAAGTGCGAAATTAGAGATACCTGAGAGCATTACCCGAATGATCAATGTTATAAATGAACTAAATCTTGATAGCTCTGGCTCATTTTTAAATTATGAAGGAAAAAAGCTTGAATGGTAAAGGATCATACACACGATAAACCTGATTTCTATAATGATCTTGATAAGACTTATGAAAATATTTGGGATCAACTCATAATTGGTAAATCAAAATCAAAATCTGAATTACATCAAGGGTATATTTCAACATTCAATGACTCATTTCCATCAGTTAGAACAGTTGTCTTAAGGCATGTTGATAAGAAAAATAATACCATAAGTTTTCATACGGATATCCGATCCAGTAAAATTGATGAAATCAAAAAAAATAATGCAGTAACCATGCTGTTTTACGATCATGGCAAAAAGATACAAATCAAAGTTTCAGGAAAAGCTGAAATCAATCATAAAAACGATAAAGCAAAAATGGCCTGGGATAACTCAAGGTCATTTAGCAAGAAATGTTATGTTGTTGAAAAGGCACCTGGAACTCCATCGGATGAACCAACTTCAGGGTACTTACCAGAGCATGAAAACGAACTACCGGACGATGATCTTTTACAAAACGGTTATAACAACTTTACTTTAGTGGAAATTCAAATTCACTCGATTGAGTGGCTTTATTTGCATCGTCAAGGTCATCGCCGAGCATTGTTTACATCCACAAATGGCAGTTTAAACAAGGAATGGCTTACTCCGTAAAATGTCAATTTTAAGCGTCATATTATTTTCAGCAATATTGCATGCGTCTTGGAATGCTTTCATAAAAAATAAAGGAAATGGATTTGCGAAGATGGTTATCTTAGCAACGATTATTGCTCTGTTTATGGTTCCTTTATTATTTTACGTTGGCCTGCCCTCTTCTACTGCAGCAATATATTTATTTTTTGGAGTCATTGCCCATACAATGTACATGCACTCATTAACAAGAGCATATGCTATAGAGGATTTTTCGGTCGCTTATCCATTTGCAAGGGGTCTTGCACCCTTACTAACAATTTTGATTTTAATATTTATCTTAAACAAAACAATTTCGTTAAATGAAATCATAGCAATTGGAATAATCATATCAGGTATTTTTGTGCTTTTTATCGGTAAAAGTTTCAGCTTAGATTATAAAAACGTATTGGCCTTATTATATTTTCCGGTATCTATAACGTTTTATACTTTAGTTGACTCATACGCAGTCAAAACAGTCGAAAGTTCAATGCAGTACATTGTATGGCTATTTTTTTTGATGCCTATTCCAATTCTGCTTTATTCTATAAGCAATCAACGTAATTTATTGATAACAACATTCACAGAAAACAAGTTTCCACTGATTATTGCCGCAATTGGCTCTGTAACTTCGTACTCACTTGTTCTTTGGGCATATACACAAGCACCAATTCACTATGTCGCTTCAATAAGAGAGAGCAGTATAATTTTTGCCTCACTAATCGGATTATTATTTTTTAAAGAACAAGGGTTAAAGAGAAGGCTTGCTGCAGCTATTATTTTGTTTATTGGAGTTTTCTTATTAGAATACGTATCTCATTAGAAAATTTCTACTTATAAGCCAAGAGAATACCCTGCTGAACGTACTGTTCTTATTGGATCGTATTCAAAGCCATTGTTTAATGCTTTTCTTAATCTTCTGATATGAACATCCACAGTTCTTGGTTCAACGTAAGGGCTTGATGTCCAAACATGATCTAGTAACTGCTGCCTTGAAAATACCTTTCCTTGATTTTCCATTAAAAATCTAAGCAAATTAAATTCTGTGGGACCTAAATCAATTTCAATCTCGTTTCTTGAAACCTTATGAGAAGATGCGTCTAGACTAATTCCTTTGTAGGTTAAAACTTCGTTATAAAAAATTGGTCTCATTCTCTTAAGTACCGCTTTAATTCTAGCTAATAACTCATTGATTGAAAACGGTTTTGTTATGTAATCGTCTACTTCACTTTCAAAACCTCTCAATTTATCTTCTTCTTCGCCTCTAGCGGTTAACATTATCAAGGGTACATTTTTTGTTGATTTGTTTTTTCTTATTCTTCTACTTATCTCAATTCCAGATAACTCAGGAAGCATCCAATCAATCAAAATCAAATCATATTTTACTGATGAAAAAATTTTATCTAGTGCGGATTCACCATCTAAACAGTAATCCACATCATAATTAGCTTTTGATAGATTGTACTTTAATAACTCTACTATCGGTAGCTCATCTTCAATAACAAGAATTTTAGCTTTCATATTAAGTCTTAATATCTAAGTCTTCCCATTGACCGGCATTGTCAGATTTTCTCTCCAAGGTTTCGCCTGTGACTATGAAATGAATATCCTCAGCAATATTTTGTGCATAATCACCAATGCGTTCAATATTTTTTGCAATTGTGAGCAAGTGAGCACATCCGTTTATAGTTTCTGGATTGTCTGCCATCATTTGTAATAATTCACGGTAAATTGATAAATATGTTTCGTCTATATCAATGTCAGAATCCCATACAGTAATTGCTTTCTTTTCAGACATTTTGATAAAGGCATCAAGAACATTTTTAATCATGTTTTGAACGTCGTCTCCCATCTGAACAATTTTTGATATCGATTGACTTGGCATGGATACTTTCACATTGGCTACACGTTTAGCTACATTCGTTGCATGATCGCCCATTCTTTCTAAGTCATTTGCAATGCTTAGTGCAGATACAACGGTACGCAAATCATTAGCCATAGGTTGCCTCATTGCTATAATTTTATATGCAAGTGCATAGATTTCTTTTTCAAGATTATCAATTTTATCGTCTTTTTTAAGTATCTCTTCAGCAAATTCTGTATCCTTGTCATCAAGGGCCTTTAATGAATCCTTCACTTGCTGCTCAACAAGTCCACCCATCTTTACTAAATTAGAATTAATTAATTCTAATTGTTTATCATAGGACTCAACTAGATGATCACTCATTATCCAAACCTTCCAGTTACATAATCTAGAGTTTTATCATTTGCAGGCGTAGAAAAGATTGTTTCAGTATCATTAACTTCAATAAGATTACCTAAATGAAAAAAACCAGTTTTTTTAGATACTCTTGCAGCTTGTTGCATAGAATGAGTCACAATAATTATTGTATACTCTTTTTTTAAATCTTCCATTAATGCCTCAATTTTTGCTGTTGCTATGGGATCTAATGCAGAGCATGGTTCATCCATCAGTATTACATCAGGATTTACTGAAATAGCCCTAGCTATACAAAGCCTTTGCTGTTGACCTCCAGATAAACTGGTGCCAGTTTCATCCAATCTGTCTTTAACCTCATCAAAAATTGCAGCTTTTTTTAGACTTGTATGAACAATCTCCTCTAATTCAGTTTTATCTTTTGCTAGACCATGAATTCTTGGGCCATAAGCTACATTTTCAAATATTGACTTTGGAAATGGATTAGGTTTTTGAAATACCATCCCTACTCTCTCTCTTAACTTTTCTACTTGTATATCTTTGTCATATATATTCTGTCCATCGATCTTAATTGAGCCTTCTACTTTACAAATATCAATAACATCATTCATTCGATTTAAACATCTAAGAAATGTAGATTTGCCACATCCAGATGGTCCAATAAGAGCCGTAATTTCATTTTGATTTATATCCATACAGACATCAAATAATGCCTGTTTCTCACCGTAGTGAACGTTTAAATTTTCGACGCATACTTTAACTTTATTTTCCATTTAAATTATTTTACCACTTTGTTTCAAATTTTCTTCTAATAAATACAGCGATTAAATTAAATAAAATCAAAAAGCTTAACAATATAATGATAGCAGCTGATGTTTTTTCCTCATAGGCTCTTTCAGCACTATCATTCCATAAATATGCTTGAACTGGCAGTGAAGTAGATGGGTCTAAAGGTGAAGATGGCACATCAACAATAAAAGCGACCATGCCAATTAACAGTAATGGTGCTGTTTCTCCTAATGCCCTTGCTATTCCTATAATGGTTCCTGTTATAGAGCCAGGTAATGCCAAAGGAACAACGTGATGCATTACTGTCTGAACTTTCGATGCACCAACAGCAAGTGCACCTTCGCGAATTGATGGAGGCACTGACCTCAACGAAGCTCTCGTAGCAATAATTATAGTAGGTAAAGTCATAAGTGATAAAGTTATGCCTCCTACTAAGGCTGTTGACCTGGGTAGTTCAAATGTATTTAACAAGATGCCTAATCCAAGTAATCCAAATACAATTGATGGAACTGCAGCAAGATTATTAATATTTATTTCAATAAAATCTGTAAATCTGTTTCTCTTAGAAAATTCTTCAAGATATATTGCGCCAAAAAGACCGAATGGAAATGATAAAAGCAATACAATTATCATTGTAAAAAATGATCCAATTAACGATCCACCTAGACCAGCTAACTCTGCTTCCCTTGAATCTCCTCTTGAAAAAAATGGCAAATTAAATTCAAATTTTACTTTATTTTGGCCCACGAGTTCATCATAAATAGATAACTGGAAATTTGAAACTCTTCTTCGTTCTTCTGGAATATCTCTAGAATAGTTACCTTTATGTATTTGATCAATATCATCAGAGGCAGAAATATATAGATTGATTGTGTTGCCTAAATTATTTTTATTTTTATTAATATAAGTTTTTATCTCTTCTTCAAATTCAATACTAAATAACTTTATAATCTTTTTTTTATCAGATTTTTTTTCAATATCTGGAAAATTATTGTAAATATTTTTTTTCGAAAATGAATATAAATCCAATTTATTAATTTCAGTATCAGACATCTGTTTAAACATTGCAGGCTGAACTTTATCGTTAAACTCTATTTTTATCTCTATCAATGTTCTGTAAAAGGCTGAATAACCTTTGCTGATGATATTGGTAAATAATATTAGTACAAAAATTAACGCTAACGATATTGCTATAACTCCATAAAATTTAAATCTTCGCTCAGCATTAAGTCTACGCTTTAGATTTTCATTCGAAATTTTTAGAGAATTACTATTCATATTTTTCTGTGTATTTTTTTACAACTCTTAAAGCTATGAAATTGAGTATTAATGTCATTACAAATAAAGTTAATCCTAATGCGAAAGCTGACATGGTCTTTGGGCTGTCAAACTCCTGGTCACCTATTAATATTACAACTATTTGTGTAGTTATTGTTGTTGAAGCTTCAAGTGGATTTGCTGTAAGGTTTGCGACCAAACCTGCTGCCATTACAACAATCATTGTTTCACCGATGGCTCTAGATACAGCCAAAAGAAATGAGCCGATTATACCTGGTAAAGCAGCAGGTATTATAACTTTTTTTATGGTTTCACTTTTTGTTGCGCCCATTGCGTAAGATCCTTCACGCAAGCTTTGAGGCACAGAGCTAATAACGTCGTCAGACAATGAAGATACAAATGGAATAATCATTATTCCCATTACTAATCCTGCCGCAAGAGCACTTTCTGATGAAACATCAAGACCGATTGATCCCCCCAATGACCTAATAAAGGGTGCGATTGTGATAACAGCAAAGAATCCATAAACCACTGTTGGTATACCAGCGAGTATTTCAATAATTGGTTTTGCAGTATTTCTTACAGAGCTTTTTGCATATTCTGACATATAGATCGCAGTAAGTAAGCCTACTGGGATTGATACGCACATAGCTATAAATGCAATCAAAAATGTACCTGAAAATAGAGGTACTGCACCAAATGCATTTTCTATATCTGCCGCGTCGGCCGCATCTCTTACAAAAGCTCTTTGGGGACTCCAATTTGTCCCAAATAAAAAATCTAAAATGGGAACTTGGCTAAAAAAACGGACAGTCTCGTATAATAATGAAAATATAATTCCAACTGTAACTAGAATTGCAATAAGAGAACAAAGAAAAAATCCAATAAGTATAAATTTTTCAACAATGAGTCTTGCATCAAAATTTAAGTTTATTTTTCTATAGCCATATAATAAAAATAAACTTGAAACACTAAAGACTGTAATTATTGAAGTAATATCAAATATTCCTTCTATATAATTTAATTTATTTACTGCATTTACAATAATTTCATCTTCACTATTAAATAGCTTTAT
Organism: uncultured Pelagibacteraceae bacterium; assembly: GCA_902565955.1. GTDB lineage: Bacteria > Pseudomonadota > Alphaproteobacteria > Pelagibacterales > AG-422-B15 > CACNXQ01. Next base: position 10,600 of record CACFGR010000018.1, read on the forward strand.
GCCATTTCTTGTATTTTCTATTTGAGTAAACAATAAACTAATTTCTGATTGATCAATTCCTTGAGAATAGAATTCAGATAAAACGTAATTTTTTACAATAAATCCATCAAAAATAAGTATAGCAAAAAGAATTATAACCGTTGGAACTACTGACCAAATTGCAAGGTAGTAACCATAATATTTATCGAGAGAAAAAGGCCTTTGTTTTTCAATAACTCTTGCTCTATTTGACCTGAAGTACCCCAAGTAGAAGCTTGTTATAGCAAATAAAACTAATAAAAAAAAAGTTATTAAACCCATAAAAATCTCTATTTAATCAATATAACTAGAAGAAAAAAAATCTCTTCTAGTTATACTGATATTAAAAATTATTCTGTTGATAATGTTGTTAAATTGCTAACTCTTTCTCTTATTTCATCAGCATCATCATCAGAAAGTGCTACAAGCCCAATGTCAGTAAGATATCCATCTTCACCCATCGCTCTAGAACTTGTAAATTCTTGTAAAAACTCCTCAATACCAGGAACAGAACCAATATGTGCTTTCTTAACATAAAACTGTAATGGCCTTGCTATTGGGTATGAATAGTCTTGTATTCCTTCCAATGTCGGCTCTATACCAGCAATTGAAGTAGGTTTTATTTTGTCTTCATTAACTAACAGGTAACTGTATCCAAAATAACCAAACCGTTCAGGATCCTCAGTTAATTTTTGAACTATCAATGCATCATTTTCACCCGCTTCAATAACACGACCATCTTCTCTTGATATCCTACATTTCTTTTTTGCCTTTTCGCCAAGTTCTGTCCACATATCATAGGCTCCCGCGGCTTTGCATCCTTTAACCATAATTAGAGAATCCCATGCATCTCTTGTTCCTGAAGTGGGAGGAGCTACAAGGACTTCAATTTTATGATCAGGAAGATTTGGATCTATCTCGCTCCATTTCTGAAAAGGGTTTTTAACAAATTGACCATTGACTGGAACTTCGTCTGCAAGAGCTAAGTATAATTGCTCTTGATTAAAGTCTGCATTGGAAGCTTCTAAACTGTGAGCAAGCGTTAAACCATCGTTTCCGATTACAATTTCAATTATTTCGGCAACACCATTTTTCTTGCAAAGCTCTATTTCACCTTCTTTTATTACTCTGGAAGCATTGGTAATGTCAGGATGGTTGACGCCAACACCTGCACAAAAGAGTTTCATTCCACCCCCTGTTCCAGTACTTTCAATCACTGGCGTTTTAAAGCCTGATTTACCAAATCGTTCAGCAACAATTGTTGCATAAGGGTAAACAGTTGAAGAGCCAACTATCTTTATTTGGTCTCTTGCATATGAGGTGCCAAATAAAGAACCAAAGGCAATTAATGTTGCAATCAAAATTTTTAATAAATTCATTTATGTCTCCTCTTTTAAGTAAATTTTTGATTCATCAAAAATTACTGGATGGAAGTTACAAATGTATTAAAAGAATGTTACAAAATTATTACACTGTTGGATTAATAACTAATTGATTTTATTTAATATTCTTATGATATTGGCGCCTCTGGTAACTGGATTGTAAATATACTTCCCTTGTTAAGCGTACTTGATATTTCAATATTGCCACGATGCTTGTTTAAAATGTGTTTAACAATAGTTAATCCAAGGCCAGTTCCCTCTATCGCTTTTGATCGAGATTTATCAACTCTAAAAAAACGCTCTGTCAGTCTATGAATGTATTTTTCAGGAATACCATCACTTTGATCTTTTATTTCAACTTCAATAATATTTTTTCTAAATAATGAAGTGTTATGGTCTTCGTTATTTTTAGTTTTTTGAATACTTACGTTAATTTCGGAGTTTTCGTGACCGTACTTAAATGAATTCTCAAGCAAATTTGAAAAAAGTTGTATTAGTTCATCTTCATTACCAAGAATATGGTGATCATTTGAGTTTGTATTAATCTCAATCTTCATATTTTTTGATGTGAGTTTTTTTGCCAAGTTTTTTTGCACGCGTTCGACACATTTATTTAGATTTATTTTTGAAGTTGGATGAATGTGTTCATTACTCTCTATTTTGGAAACAATTAATAAATCATCAATTAATCGATCCATACGATTTGCTTCATCATTGATTATTTCCATAAACTCATCCTTTGACTTTTTATCATCTTTTGCAGTTGTACGGATAGTCTCAATAAATCCAATAATTGTAGAGAGAGGCGTCTTAAGTTCATGACTAACATTAGCTACAAAAGATGTTTTAACTTTTTCTATATTTCTTTGAATTGATACATTTTTTAGTATTATATAAATTAAATTATCTTCCTCTTTGCTCTTGCTGGGATAAATACTAACGTCAAAATTAAGTTCTCCCGATTGATCTGAAATATTTTTATTAATTATAAAATCTGTTGTTGTTTCAATATTCTTATCAATTGTCTGTTCAAGGCTTTCAAGGATTTTAGGGTCTCTTATAAGGTTGGTAATGATTTGTGATGTGAAATCATTTTCAAATATCTCAATAGAATAATCATTTTGAAAGATAATTTTTTTATCCCGGTCAGTAATAATTACAGCGTCATCTAATTTATTTAGAATATTAAATAAATTCTCGTTTTCGATCATATTTACTTAATCAATTAAAAACTTGTCTGTTTATAACTGTTTAAGTATTTAAATGGAAGGTAAATGGCAGTGAATAAGATTACTGTAATCAATGCTAGATATGGAATATGCCATGGTGGAGCTGGGAAGAAATCCAACAGCGTGTTGGCTGCCGGAGTGATCATTAAATACCAATAATTTACATCACTGTAATATTCAACAAGGTACATATTGAGAGAGTATATTGCTGGTAAGAGACATGCAGCAAATAAGAAAACTCTAAATACTGACCACCAGGTAAGCTTCACATCAGTACAAATGCATACATAAAAAACAGTTAAAAATAAAAGGCCATGCCCAAAATAATACGTGATAAATTCTGGATCCGGATACGAATAGTCAAGATCTGGCGTTATCATTGCTAAAAGATTTCCTGTTAATCCAAAAAAATAAGCAACCTCAAAGAAGAATTTTACTTTCGTTAAAATATAAATCCCCATCGATAAAGCAGCTAGGTGGCAAATATGTATTGGGAACACCTCATATATTGAATGATCATAATAAATAACTCTATAGAATGGTTTTATGAGCTCATGAGCAATTAAAGTGATACCCAGTATAAACAAAACTGTCTTAGTAACAGATTTTACATTTAATCCTTTGATAACAAGTGGAAACAGAACAGAGATTAGAAAAATTGAAGCAATCGAAATGAGATGTTGAGATCCAAATAATACGAATTGAGACGCCATAATTTCTTACAGATTCACCAAGACTTATCTTATTTCAATTAATGGTATTTGTACAATATGCAGAAAAAGGATATCTGATTACCAAAAATCAAGTTTATTCAATGGATTTTAGTAATAATTTGAAGGCCCGACTTAGAGTGGGCCTTCAAAAAAAAGGATTATTAAATTGTTGTTCCTTTATTTAACCCCAATCGTCTCATTACGATCGAGGCAACTATAAAGCCAATAACCGAAACAACCACTGGAGTTGCATCAGTCATAGTTCCTTCTGCATAAAAAAAGAACATTCTAAGTGACATTATAAATTGCAGCACAACAATTACTCTTATGAACACAGCACTTTCATCCTTTGGAGATGTAAGCACCATTACCAGTCCTATTGCATAAATAAGAAACATCCATCCGAAATTCCTCATCATAATTAACAAGTTTTCATCAGGTGCCTGTTCATTCCCAAGACCTATCCAAAAAGTTGTTGCCAGAGGCGTAAACACATGAATAAATCCAAAAATTAAGAACGTAACCAGCATTGCTGATAAGAGTACTACAGATACATTATCTTCAATTTTAATCATAACTCCTCCTTAAAATGATTTTTGTAAACGGAAAAATACCGTTGTGTTTAAAATAAAACCAAGTGTTATGCCCAAAGCAAGCAATGGATCTCCCTGACTCATATCACCCTGAGCCGTAAGCACATTCGCTAACAGTATTGACATAAAAATTGTTTGCCACACTTGTCCCATTGATATTAGAACTCCGCTAAATCCAACATAGTATTGATAAACAAGTGCTAATATTACGCAGAGACTTAAAAAGAATAAGCCAAGTGCAAAGTGACTGCCCTGAGTTGTTACTGTAAGATCTGGGTTGTTGTTCATTAGACTATTTGGATCAACGAAATATCCAATAACGACAAGTACCTGAAGAATTAATAAACCATAAAGACCCGCTTTAGCTAATCCGTCAGATGTTCCCCATGCTGTATCAGCTTTTTGCCATGAAAATGGCATGCCTGATCTATATCTAGCAATTAAAGTTAATAACAATCCAATTGATACCATTGTGAGGCCTGTATAGTTTTCACCACCAGTTGCCTGATGTGACATAACTATCCATACAATATTGAGAATGGATGCCGGTATTAAGAAAACAAAGTAACCTTTATCCAGCCCTTTGTAGCCCATGTAATAAATACCTGCTAGAAACATGATGTTGTTCAAACCAAACCAAACAACAAAAAATCGGTTGGTTGCATCATTATCAAAAGTTGGGTATCGGTCCAGAAAAGCGCCTGTATTAAATGCCATCATTCCTGCATAAAGCATAAAAATTAGGCCAGTCAAAAATAGACAAATCTGGATGACCCTATCGTCAGTTTTAAACATAAAAATCCCCTTTTAAATTTACATGGAATTGTATTCAGTTTTTACGGTAAAAATACAGTGAATATTTAGTTGAAATTGAACTAATTTTTATAACTTGTTCAAAGTAAATGATGTATATTTACTCTTATTTTTTTAATAAACTTAAAGTTAAAAATTAGATAAATCATATATGCAATTGATTCAATTACTGATTGATGGAATAGCTTCAGGTTGTATTTACGGCTTAGTCGCTTTAGGTTTTGTCCTCATCTACAAAGCAACTGAAACCATTAATTTTGCCCAGGGAGATATTCTCATGCTTGGTGCATTTGTTGCCTACTCACTTATAGGCATCATGGGAATGGACTATCTTACTGGATTTGCCTTAACTGTTTTAATTATTGCTGTATTTGGGTTTTTCTTAGACGCTGTTGTAGTAAGACAAATCATTGGACAGCCTGCATTTGCAACCGTAATGCTAACTATCGGTTTAGGTTTTATTTTTAGAGGATTTGCATCAATTTACTGGGGAACTGACATATTTTCATTTAGTACACCGTTTTCTGGAAAGATAACTGAGTTTAACGGTCTTATAATTTCATACGTAAATCTCTCAATAATAATTGGAACTGCAATTTTAATGTCTGCACTCTATTTCTTTTTTACTTTTTCAAAAATTGGTGTGGCTATGAGGGCATCTTCAGAAAACCAATTAGCTGCTTACTATATGGGAATACCAGTTAAATTTATTTTTTCATTAATATGGTCAATATCTGCAGGAGTTGCCGCGGTCGCAGGTGTGCTTCTTGCACCAATTACTTTGGTAGACACATCAATATCATTGATTGGTTTAAAAGCTTTTGCTGCAGCTGTTCTAGGAGGATTTGGATCAATACCTGGAGCAATTGTTGGTGGCATAATTATAGGGATTGTCGAACAATTATGCGGAACATACGAAAACTATTTATTTGAGGGAGTAAGAGAAATATCTGCTTACCTCGTTCTTATCTTAACATTAATTATTTATCCAAGAGGATTGTTCTCAGATAAAGCCGAGGTCAAAAAAGTTTAATGAGATTTATTTTTAAAACAAAATATTCGCAAGATATAAATATTGCAAAACATAACGGTGATCGTTTTTGGTATTCACTGCTTGTTTTAATCATGGTAGCACTACCGCTCGTCTTAGATGATTTTTACTTAGGTGAAATTTCGTACATTTGTATTCTATCCATTGCAGGCATTGGTTTAATGATATTATCTGGATACACGGGACTTGCATCTTTGGGCCATGCAGCGTTCTTAGGAGTTGGCGCTTATACTCATGCCTTCTTACTAACTAATGGAATACCTTTTTATGCATCAATTCCTATCGTAATAATTGTTTCATTTCTAGTAGGTGCAATAATAGGAATACCAATCCTTCGCTTAACTGGGATGTATTTAGCTATAGCAACATTAGCCTTAGGCTTTATTGCGGAACATGTTTTTATAAAATGGGAACACTTTACAGGCGGTAATAGAGGTTTGCCTGTGCCACAACCTGAATTCCTAGGCATGAGTTTTTATGACAGTGTGTTCTTTTATTATGTCTGCCTTGTTTTTCTTATTGCAGCGATGTTTGCAGCAATCAATATACTTAGATCACCAACTGGTAGAGCATTTGTAGCAATCCGAGACAGTGAAATTGCAGCGCAAAGTTTAGGTGTAAACTTAGGTCTCTATAAAGCTTTATCATTTGCAATCTCTGGAGCTTTTACTGGATTAGCTGGCGCATTACTTGCTCACTACATTGGATACTTAGCTCCAGATATTTTTAATATCTTTTTATCTTTAACGCTTCTTTTGCTTATAGTTGTTGGTGGAATGGGAAGTTTACACGGAACGGTGTTCGGAGCAATATTCGTTGGCTTCTTACCTCAATTAATTGCCATCTGTCGTGATTATTTACCAAGCACAATTGGATCACAGCCAGGTCTTGAGCCAATGTTATTTGGATTAATACTTGTATTCTTTATTTTGTACGAACCTCTTGGGATTTATGGAAGATGGATGAAAATTAAATTATTTTTTGAACTTTTTCCTACCTACAAAAGACAAACATTTAAGAAACAAAAAGTATTTACTAAATCGGACCGAGTATAATGAGTTTGTTTGAAGTAAAAAATATCACTGTAGCATTCGGAGGAGTAAAAGCCCTTAATGATGTTTCATTCGGTGTCGATAAAGGGGAAATATTTACAATAATTGGTCCTAACGGAGCAGGTAAATCAACACTCTTCAATGTAATAAGCAGAATCTATGAGCCAAGCAAAGGTGAGATATATTTTGAAAATCAAAATATCTCAAAAACTAAGCCTCATAATATATCAAAGCTTGGAATAGCAAGAACGTTTCAAAATTTAGAATTATTTGAAAATGCAACTGTTCTACAAAATTTACTTCTTGGACGGCACATTTATAAAAAAACAAATATTTTATCTGAAGTATTTTTTACTCCTAGTGCCCGTAAACAAGAACATGAATATAGGCTTAAAGTTGAAGAGGTAATTGACTTTCTAGACCTTCAACATTATCGAGATACTCTTATAAACGGCCTACCCTACGGTGTTCGTAAAAACGTTGAACTCGCCAGAGCCCTTTGTACTGATCCAAAATTATTACTGTTAGACGAGCCTTCGTCAGGATTAACAAATGAAGAGACAATTGATTTAGGTTTTTGGATAAAAGACATACAATCTTTATTAGGCATTACTATTATAATGATTGAGCATGACATGAGTTTCGTAAATAAAGTGTCAGATCGTATACTTGCTCTTAATTACGGGAAAATACTTGCTTCTGGATTACCTGAGGAAATTAAAAACAATGTTGAGGTAAAGCAAGCTTATATGGGGGAATAACTCCCTCTAACCCGATGAACTTAAGATAAATATGATTAAAATAGATACTGTACCTGGTGGAATTTTATCAGCATGTTTCACTTTATTGTATCTTTCCGTTGCTTATATCTTTTTTGATATCACTGAACTTGATAGAGGAAATACTTGGATTGAATTTTTAACAATTGGTCTTTGTGGACTCATAGGAACAATAACAACTTTCATTATTCTTTTTTTTTATCATAATTTGTTTCCTAATTTAAAATACGATGTAAAGAAATTTATTAAATCAAAGGAAGCAAGTTACCGAACTCTAAGATATATTTGTGTCATGCTTATCGCCTTAACAGTATACATATATTATGATCTTGGTTTGTTAAATATGCTGCTATCGTAGTTTGAATAGCAATCCTAATAATTAAATAATTAATATTATATAAAACATCCATACAGGTATGAATAATATCCAATAACCATACATCCACATCATCCCAACTACTCCTCCCCAATCGTTACTTTCAAAAGATACTTTTCGATCATTAATTGAGCTTTTAAATTCCAACTTAGCTTTTGATACATCCATATTGAATTCTTGAGCTTTAATATCGGGGTTGGTATTAATTCTTTTTGTAATAGATTTTAAATGCAGCACTTGCCAAGGTAGGTATAAAGATCCAAAAACTATGTTAATTATAATCAGTGAATGATGAGCATTTGATAGATCTAAGCTAAGCATGGCTATGCTTAAAATCGTATTAATGAAAAATATTACAAACCATCCAAACTCTTCATAGAAGTAAAACCGTTCATATTTCAAAAGTATTGCACCCCAACAAAAATACTGTGAAATAATTACTTGGATAACCATTAACCAGGATATTAAATCAACAAACATATACTGATCAGAATTAATAATCCTGAGCACATAGCTAAACATGTAGATATATGTCACCTCAACGATGGTTACTAAAAATCGTGTCACAAATACTGAAGAAAGAATTGAATCAATGATCACTGATTTCGAAGCATAATTTACAGGAAACAAACATCTAAATGCAGAAACTGAAATCAAAATAATAGCAGGAACAACAAGGAATAAGTCATCGCTAATGTTTACTATTGTTAAAGAGGCCCAAAGTAGAAATAAATTAGAAATGACTCCTATTCTCAGTCCATGTAGAAAATATTTGTACATCTAATGTCCTAATTTGTATTTTCCTGGGTGAACAGCGGATAAAATTAATAATCCTGCGATAATACCTGTATTTTTTACAAAATTTTGAAGCTCATGTCTTTGCTC